>JAJYSI010000060.1 GCA_021793635.1 Bacteroidota bacterium | reverse complement strand
ATCTGTCGGTATGCTGTGTAAATTATCTTCTATCGTTCTTAAAGAAACTTCATAAATTTTATTAAGCATCTTGTTTGAAGAGAGAAAATGTCCAATTCTCCTAACGGCGGTATGAACAATAATTCCTTGTACCGTTTCTTTGGTAGGTTTTTGAGTCAAGCCTGATATTTCAACGTACTGAAATCCTGCATATGTAAAAGTTGGTTCCCATGTTTCCCAACCGCTGCCTTTGCACACATAAATATTTGTTGGTAAAACTCCCGTGGCAAAAGACCCAAGTGAAGAATAATCTAATTCATTTCCATCCGGTTTTAAGTTCTCAGCAAAATGCATTGTTATTTTAGTACCCGCTTTTTCTTTAACTTTTATTCTTACCCACCCGGCAATATTTTGACCAATATCGATTATCCAATTACCATCTTTTGCTTTAAATATATTTACCGGCTTCACTGTCAAAATTTCTTTTATCGGCGGCATCATCTGAGAACGCAGACTATCATTCGGAAATTTTTCTATTTCCGCTTTCTGCCAGTTCAAATCGTTATAACCAGCTTCATCCCAACCTTTCTTTTCCTTCCTTGCATCGTAAGTTTCTCCCGCATATACATTATCAAAAATGACTGGTCCGTTCGAAGCTTTCCAAGTGGAATCGGAAACTACAGTATCTATCGAACCATCCTCGTATGTTATAAATATTTTGCATCTCATTCTCGGTTTGCCGTAATTCAACCAGTTTGCAAATGCAATATTCTGTCCGTAAAATCCGTTCCCCAGCGTTACACCTAAGGCATTCTCGCCGTTTTTCAAATTTTTTGTAACATCATATGTTGTATATAAAGAATAAACATCGTAATCGGTTTGACCGGGATCTAATACATGATCTCCTATTTTCTTTCCGTTAATGAAAAGTTCATAATATCCTAGCCCTGCAATATAGGCAGTTGCATTTATTATTTTTTTTGATATCTTAAATTCCTTTCTCAACAATGGCGAAGCATGTGAGGATTCCTGGACAGGTTCTTTCATATCTGAAGTTTGAAACGGACGGAACCTTAACGGTGAAGTCCGTTCGTCTTTTCCTAATCCGATCCACATAGATCCCTTCCAGTCTTTTTTATCCAGAAGAGCCATCTTCCATTCTGCAATTGAAGACCAATCCGAGGCTTTATTATTTTGATCATATACCTTCACTTTCCAATAACAGGTTTGTCTCGAGCTTAATTTTTTCCCTTCGTATCTCACATGAGTAGAATTAGAAGATTTAATTATGCCGGAATCCCATAGATCACCAATATTATCTTTTAATAATTTTTTACTGCTGGATACTACAATTCTGTAAGACGACTGGCTTAGGTTTCTGCCATCTTTTTTTGTTGCTTTCAATATCCAACTCAAATTCGGATTAACATTATCTATATTAATCGGGTTAGACAAATACTCGCATTGTAATTGAACTGCATTTAGACTTCCTTCAGATCCAGGGTTACAGAAAGATGTATCCCAGATAGTAATAATAAATAAAATGAGCAATAGAAATTTTATTTTCATTCTTATTTCCTTTTAAGAAGATTCTCTTTAATTTAATAATGTACAACGAGCATTTATGCATTTGCTTTTACCTTACTGTTTGTATTAAGCATACAATACATTAATTATTTAGCAGGCTCAAAGACCTGCTTAATTGCGTCCAAATATCCATAGCCGAATTTTTTATCCGGTTCCAAATAACTACCCTCAGTCCATTCGTTCCATGCATTAATGGTTATTAATTTTGGCTGGTCAAGATGTTCATCTATGTATCTCTTTGCTTTAATTAGATATTTCTTAAATTTTTCAGGACCGAAATTTGTTATATAAGGAGTTTTAACAGATGCCGGGTACCTTGGATTATTATCCCAATCGATTGAGACTTGCGGAAAATATGGGATATCAAATTTCTTGCTGTATGTCTTCCAAATTTCTGTACTTGCATCAGCCCATTTATCATAGTCACCTTCCGGTTTTACTAAATGAGCCCAAGTATAATTGGTAAAACTATCAAAGCCGAAATAATCCAGAACTTTATTCTGCCCTTTCACTAAAACACCGTTAGCAATCTTAATACTATTAGGTACAGCACTCCAGAGTATTGATTGTAAATGTAAGCCCGGAAATCCGGCTTCTATAGTCTTCTTCTCGAAATATTTCAGCGCTCTCTTTGTTGCTTCCGGTCCCCCTAATCCGTTTATTAGATTGTCAAGCTGGTATATCGCGAACACCGGTTTACCGTTAATTTTATAATATGATGGCTTAGAAAAATATTTCTTTATTATCCTATCCACAATAGTTTTAAATTTCTTTTTATCTACTTCGCCAATCCAATAGATCGAATCTTTTTTCGCCGTCCTATAATCCCAGTATGAAGAAGCATTATGGTTAGCCCACATTATGTAAAACTTCATTCTGTTATGATTGGCTTTTAAGAATCCGTTATCAAGACAGTCTTCCAGCAGCGGTTTATCGTTAAACCAGTACCAATCGAAAATGAAAACGTTAACATCGTGCGATACGGCTGCTTTGATTTTTTCGTCCATTACTTTAGGATCAGCTTCATTCTGATAGCCCCAAAGGGGAACTCTAGGTTGGTATTCTCCTTTCCCCTTGGGTTTTGCGTTCCAAACAGTTTCCCATTCGCCTTTTTTTACTGGAAAGATAAACTTCAGTCTCGGCTCATAATGATAGTCCGGCCAATAAAACGCGGCAATATCGTATTTTCTTTTAGATAAATTATTTTTTACTACAATTCCAGTATTATTTCGATTATTCTGAGGAAAAGAATTTTGAAGCGGGAATAATATCACAAAGAATAATATTAAAAATATTTCAAAAAATATTTTTTTCTCTACCATATTATTGTCTTCTTATTAATGAATTAATCAGCGATTATACTATCAGTCATTTTTAATTGATGCGATAATTTAATATTACTGCAGGAAGCTCCAATCTGTATATCATATTGCCCGGCTTCTACATGCCATGCTTTGCGGTTAACATCATAATACGCGAAGTCAATTGGGTTTAGTTTTAGGGAAATTGTTTTTGTTCCTCGCGGTTTTAGAAATACCTTTTGGAAACCTTTAAGCTGACGCAGCGGCATTTCCACCGATGGCTTCACTTCATGTATATAAAGCTGGGCTACTTCTGCACCTTCGCGATTTCCTGTATTCGTTAATTTAAATCTTACATTTATTGATCCCTTTCCGTTCTTAGTAATACTTAGATTCGAATACTTAAAAGTAGTGTAACTTAATCCATAGCCAAACGGAAATTCCGGTTTTACATTCTTCGTAAGATAATATCTGTATCCTTCCAGAATACCTTCCTTATAATACACGAAATCTTTATTCTCACTTCCGATTGCATGTGAAGGTGAATCTTTTAATTCCTTGGGCCAAGTAAAAGGCAGTCTTCCTGAAGGATCAATATCTCCGAATAATGCTTTAGCTACAGCTGTGCCTGCACGGCTGCCTCCGTACCAAGCCTCTAATACTGATGGAACATTCTCTATCCATCCTCCCAATACAAGCGGAGAACCGTTTATCAATACTACTATAGTATTTGGATTCTTCTTTGCAATATGATTTATTAACTCCTCCTGCGATTTTGGAAAATCTATGTTTATACGGTCACGTCCCTCCGAATCCAAACTATGATCTATCCCGCCTACAAAAACTACTGCATCTGCTTGCTCTACTTCTTTATCTAGACTTTTTGTCTCTGCTTCTACATCCTTTTTATCTTTAGGTAATTGCCAGTCAAGATAGCAGCTTGCATCTCCCGTATTCTCGTGATAATCAATTCTTATAAAAAATGGCTGCCCCTTAACCATCTGAACAGTTGCCGTACCTTCCCCTACTCCATTCTTTCCATTATTCGAGGTAACTGCTATTGGCGCGCCTCCTACTGGATCTACATACATTTGGGCATTATCATCAGCCTTTATTCTTAATATATATGTACCTGTTTCAGGCGGAATTATTGTTGTCGTAAATTGCGCGCTAAAATTATCAGTATGAATTTTTTGGACATCCGGCGATCTCATCTCCCAATTAAAATCAACATTTTTTTCAAACCTAGTAATAATAGGAGTCCCGCTTATTTCACCGTTATAATATTTTGCTGTAAATCCATTCTTTCCATCTACGGTCCTTAAATATTTTTCATTAATCTCCTGAAAACCTTCTAATTCATCGTTGGAGAAGTACTTAACTTTAACATTTGGACCTGCTAGTTCCTCAATACCTTTAAGCACTGTAACTTCATCAGGTGAATTAACCCAAGAACTGCCTCCCAGTCCGGATACACAGAATCTTTTATTGGCATTCGGTCCCAGCACAAGTATATTTTTGATTTTATTTCTATTAAGAGGTAATACATTATTTTTATTTTTTAGTAATACTAAGCCTTCTTCTGCAGCTCTTAACGCAATATTTTCATGAGCGGTTGTATCAAATGTACCGGTTGCTTTTATACCTCCTTTGTCTAAGTTCCCTGCCCAATCCATTACACTTAGTATTCTGCGAACCTTATCATTTATTACACTGATTGGAACCTTGCCCGCTTTAACTGCTTCAAGCAAAGGTTTACCGAAAAGAGAATTTTTAGAATAAGGCATAGATATATCCAAGCCTGCAAATGCTGCTTTAACAGTGGATCGTGTTCCAAGCCAATCGGTTATAATAAATCCCTGGAATCCCCAATTTTTTCTTAATATATCTGATAGCAAATATCGACTATCGCTGCAGAACTCGTTGTTCAAGCCGTTGGCAGCAGTCATAATACCAAAAGTATGTCCCTCCTCTATTCCGGCTTTGAATGCAGGAAAATAAATCTCGTGTAAGGTGCGCTTATCAACCATTGACATATAATTATTTCGGTTCCAATCGCGATTGTTGCAGACGAAATGTTTTACACATGCAGCAACATGCTGGCTTTGAAGTCCCTGTACAAAAGCCGCCGTAAGTTTTGCATCAAGAAACGGATCTTCTGTATAATACTCGAAGAACCTTGCACCCAAAGGATCCCGGTTAATATTTACTGCTGGTCCCAAAAGCATTCCTATTCCTTTTGCCCTGCATTCCTCACCCATTGCAGTTGCCTCTTCTTTTAAAAGCTTAGGATTAAAGGAAGCACCTATACTGATACCTGCGGGATAACCTACAGGCCCGTGAGGTCCACGCGGGCCGTCAGAACATATCATGTTCGGAATGCCAAGCCTCGGTACCCCCTCAAATTCACTCGAACCTCCGCCAACCAGCATTTTAATTTTTTCTTCAAGCGTCATTTGCTTTATAATTTTTTCTACTTTTATGTTATTCTTTCTCGAAAAGAAATCGTACTGTGATTTCTTTTGAGTCTTTTTGCCGGAAGCTAAGACTAATATCGGGATGAATATTGCTATAACTAATGCGGATAATTTCATTAATGTTTACTTCCTTTTTTTACTATCTTTGTTTACTATGGAGTTTAAGAGATTTGCGATAATCTTATTAATTAAAACTAAAAATTATTTTCCTGATTAGGTATAAATAAAACCTTATATTGAGCAATTAAACTTTTATTTTTTATCTTACCATTCCTACCGGATAAAATAATCCATTATTTTTAAATTTTATTTTCAAAATGGAAACTTTTTGCCAAAAAGGTCCGCTGTCTGGATAGCACCACACTGTTGTGTACCAATCATTATTTGGACCTATGAAATAGGCATTGTTACCCCCGAAACGAACACCGCAAAAACGATTCCCGTAAGGTCCATAAATGCTGTCTGCAATTGCAACCATACTATCGTAACTTGATTTCCCGTCTGAATGCACATTCCAATCAGCCGAAGTTAAATAATATTTTCCGTTCCTCTTAAATAAGAACACTCCCTCGTAACCGACATAAGGATAGTTCTCTGCCTTAATATGTCTGAACGGTTCGGCTAAACCGCTCATATCATCCTTCAATCTGGCGATCATACCGCCTTGTTTCAGCAAATATACTTTGCCGTCGTCATCTACAAATAAATCTGAATCGAATCCATCAGTAATAGGACCATTAGGAGAGATATCCTTGTATGGTCCTCCCGGTTTATCTGAATAAAGAAGACTTATTCCGAAATTATGCTTGGGAGTTGAATGACTGACCGAGTAAGAAATCCAATATTTACCTTTTATAAAATATATTTGGGGCGCAAATATTCCTCTTGCCGGTCCTCTTCCATCAAAAGTACCGTATACGTTTTGCCAAGTCCCGTTCTTTTTAAAAGTCCAAACATACCCCAGCGATTTCCAATGAACTAAATCTACAGATCTGAAAACCTTGATGCCTTTGCTTATCAGCCAGGATTTGGGACCCGGAAGCAAAAAGTCTTTACCGCCAGTAGTCCCCGTCATATAATATGCCCCGTCTCCGCCTTTGCATATGTCCGCGTCCCTCATCATTACATCAAGTACAAGATGAGGTTTCTTATAAGGAGAATCCATATTTCTCCAATTTGAATTCATGAGTTTTATTTTAAAGAGTGCATTATCTGTTTTATTTACGAAGTGTATAGCATACAAATTTTTTCCGAGATTCTCCGGACGTCTAGGTCCCATAATGAAGTCTTCAGGTTCTGAAGTTATTTTAGAGGAATTACCCCATTGCAATCCGTTAACGTAAATTTCCACCGGTCCGCTGTGTGCAATTTTAAAATAACTGTTATTAAGAGACTGAGGCGTAACGTCTCTTTCTATTCTTATCCAAAGTTGCTTGATTCTTTTCCCGGAAATAACATCAGACAATTGCTTCAGACTAGAAGCCGTCTTCCAACCTGAGTCATCGTGGTTTAATAGCTTCCAGAAAATATCGCCACCGTCTGGTGGAGTTAACAAATAACTAATCTTAACTTTCTCCTGCTGAAAAGAATTGTTTTGTCCAATTAATATGTTTACAGGAATTATTATTACTAATAGTAATAAAATGTAGATTGCCTTGTTCATATCCAATGTTTTAAATTATTTATGTTGAATTAAATTTCAGTATGATTTAACTATGTCTTTTTTAATATTATACTGGGAACATTAAACAATCAACCTAAAATATTCGGAAAGTGAATTTGTACTCGGGAATAAGATCCACCTTCTTGATATGAAGTTTATTACTTGCCGTAATCTGATTCAAATCTAATAATATTCCGTTTTGGGTAGTCTCCTCTTTAGCCCCTTCCAACCGGGGTGCGATGCGAAGCATTACACCATCTCCATTAAGCTGTTTTTTAAATCTATTAAGACTTAATTTCCATGGCTTTCCCTTGTAATAACTATCCCCGATAAGCAGACCTTTACTTATATCAAAAAGCCGGCACATATTTCCATCATAATCAACATTCATATAAATGTTGTTTAAGCCCCTAAATTCGGCTTTATCCATCCGCACTACAGTTTTCTCTTCATTAACCGAATCTACCGAATATTTTAACTTTCTAGGTGCAGTATCAAAAGTGAATCTATCGAAAAGTCCATCTTTCATCCCCTTTAATATTTGCCCGTCGGCTTCAATCTTTTGGCTGGAAGGGAACAGATCAAACGTTATTTTATTCTTTCCCAAAGAACATATTTTATAATCTTTGCCGTCCTCTAATGCAGGCTGACCGCTTAATACAAGCATTTTTTTATTATTGCGATTTATTTCCGTTATATGTTCAGCATCTCCTTCAGTCAATAATACCAGATGAGATTTTTCTTTGTTTTTTCCAGTAATAATGATCTCGCTATTTCTTCCTGCCTTTAACGACCACGTATCTTCGCCTACTTTACTTCCGCCATTTACTTCAACATTAACAAGATTCTTGTTCTCTAATTTAAATTCCGCATTACATCCTGAAATATCATGAAAGAATATCCATTGTTCACCGTTCCTAATTATTTTAATAAAAGGCCAGGCTGTTGCATAAATTAAGTTTACTCCGTTAGATAATTTGAGATTAAAAGGTATTATCGCAAAGTCGCCAGATTTAATATTAAGACTTTCATATTTCGGAAATTCCAAATTGCCTTCGGAAGTTGTTATTTCAAAATGAATGTTATTCTTATCCGAGAGCGGGTGAATATTTCCGTAATTCATTGCGAAAATAAATCCGCTGCCGTTATTAGATTTTGCTATTACTCTCAGTCTGTCATCTTCCGGATTAGAAACCGGATCAGATTGTTTTACCACTTCGCCGTCGGCATATTCGTTAACAAAGTTTTGAAGGAATAAATTAAAAGGCCGGAGGAAATAATAGGATTGTCTCACATTTCCGTATTCACCTATCGGCGCATTATAATCATATGATATCAAAGGAAATCCGTAAAATTTAGACATGAAACCGTATACCGGATGCATCGGATCACTTCCGCCGTGAAACATATAATATCCCAAAAAAGTTGTCGGTGTCCCCCCAAATAATCCCATTGCAGTACTAAGATAAGATTCTTTCGGCGGGTTCGGTCTAAAATTATCTCTATCAGGTGAACCTGTTCCTACTTCACAGAAGCCAACCGGAACTTTACCCGCAAACTGACTGCCCTGATTTCCGAAAAGTGTAAGGGAGGAATTTTTTTCTCCGGGAGGTCCCAGATACATATAACCGCCGTATGTGGGCATGAATTTTTTTATAGGTATAGGTCCGGGCGCTCCCCATGATGTTACGGTATAAATAGGACTGAGAATCCCGGCTTCATGGGCTATCTTGTATAAATTGTAATATTCCTCGGTATAATCTTTGCCTTTCGGACCTTTATATCCGTCGTCTACTCCTCCTTGAAACAATGTATTCCAGCTATCGGGTGCTAGACCAAGCTCATTTTCGGGCTGAACTGCGATAATATTACCACCTTGTTCCCAGAAATATCCTTTCAGTTGTTCGGCAAGTTTCGTATAATATCTCTTAACATAATTTAAGTATGCTTTCTCATTGCTTCTTTCGGTACACGGTTTACCGTAAAACCAGGCTGGTAAGCCACCTATTAATATTTCCGAATTATTAAAAGGTCCGGGTCTGAGGAAGATACGCATTCCGTGCTTTTTGCATAGTTCGGCATATCGCCTGATATTGTTGCGCCCGGTAAAATCAAATTTACCCGGCTCCGGCTCTATCAAAGTCCAGAATATATAAGATGAAATTGTATTCAGTCCGGCGGCTTTCATCTTTATAATTGCGTCTTCCCATTCTGATTCCGGATAGCGCTGAGGCTGAAATTCTCCGGCTACAATTGACATGGGCTTTCCGTTATACTCAAAGTAATATGAGTTGGCGCGGATTACATCGCCTTTAGGATTTTTTCCGCCCCAACTCTTAACTGTTGAATATTGAGGTCTTAGTCCTTTTCCTGATACATCAAGTTTATAAACATGCCCTTCTTGAGCGGTCAAAATACTGCTGTTAAATATTAAAAGAGTTCCGGCTGCGATTACTAATCTTCTGATCATATTTTAAACCTTCTTCTTGAATAATAGATTTAACTATAAAATTTACTCGAAATAATTTCTGTGAATGACGGGATTTGTGGCTGCTTGTTATTTAAGAATATCCAGTTATTGGCTTTAGTACAATTATATATCTTTTCTTATGAGTTCTTCCAACCCCGCCACTTTTATATGTGCGCCTTTCTTAATCAGTTGCTTTACATGTTTTAACAATGCGGCTCTTAATTCTTCATATTTTTCTCTGTTTTTATACTCATGCTTCCAGATTTGCGGCATCAAGTTCACTTCTTCACCGGGATCGTTCTTTAAATCGAGAAACATCTCGTCGTTTGTTTTGTCGTCATACCAGGAATATTTATACCTGCCATCGGTTACCATAAAACCTATTTTATTCTCAACAAAAATATATTTCCGTTTAGCATTTGGTTTTTTCCCGTACAAATAGGGTTTGAGGGAAATTCCCGGCAGCCCCTTTGGAATTTTTATATCAGCCAGATCGCATAAAGTGGGATAAAAATCCGTTAAACTCACCATTGTACTGTCTATAACACCGGAGGAAATACCATCCCCTGCAAAAACAAACGGAACCCGCGATGATTCGTTGTAAAAGACAGTTTTATGATCCAGTCTGTGCGATCCGTTGTTCTCACCATGATCTGAAAGCAAAACTACTATGGTGTTCTTATAAAGTCCCGATTTATGTAATGCTTCCAGTACTTTACCTATATAAGCGTCGCCTGTGTCAGTTAATGCGGCATACATCCACCTATGTTCACGCCAGCCTTTTTCTCCCCATACTCTTCTTGCCTTTGCTCTGAAAGGACGAAGTGCAATCAAATTCCTTATTGCCTGCGGTTCACACTGCGTCGGCTCAAAATTCCCGGGAAGCGGCGGCGCGTAATCACCTGGATCAAATCCGGGTGAATCGACAGACGGATTAGAAAAGAATTTAGCCTCTCCTTCCGCCTTTTCTAAGGAATGCATTTTATTTTCTATATTTATTAAACTTTGAGGAGTCGACTTGGCTAAAGCACTGTTTGGCTCCATAGATTTGATAGTAAAATAACAGATATCGTGATACGGACCTTCGAACGATAAAAATAGTAAAAAGGGTTTGTTATCATTTTTATGATTCATTAGAAATTCGGCTCCGGATTTTGCAAGAAGTGACGGCTGTGTCCATAATTCCAATGTAAGTTTTTTACTCTCTTCTTTGCTTTCATTTTTAACTACTTGACCGTCCGTACCTAGCTGTGAATATCCGAAATCCGTTACAGGACCGAATAAATATCCCGGAAAATGTACCTTACCACCGAATACTGTTTCGTAACCGGCACTTCTAAATTTATATCCTAACGCTTTACGAATTAACATGTTATTTTTTGTTGAATCAGGTATTTCCTCATTGTACCTTACCCCTATTTCAGAGGCGTATAATCCGGTCTGCATCGTAAATTTCGACGGCACGCATACTGGATTAGCGGCATAGGCAATCGGGAATCTTACACCGTCTTCACAAATATTATCCATGTTTGGTGTTCTCACCCATTTATTCCCGGTAATACTCAAATCAGAAGCGCTCTGCTGATCTGTAAGTATTACCAAAATATTAGGCCTCTTTGCCTGAGCCTCTATCCTTGCGGCGCCAAGTATAATAATCAGAAATA
>JAJYSI010000059.1 GCA_021793635.1 Bacteroidota bacterium | reverse complement strand
GGCAATCATCTGGTTCATCTACGCAAGTGGAAGCAAGTTCTACGATGAATTCCGGTCGCGCGACTTCGGTTTTGAAATCATCGCAATTGTTAAGAGCACCCTTGTTCAGTTGCTCAGCGCAATAGTGATCTTATTTTTCCTCAAAGAGCATGAGATATCGAGGTTTTTTGTCGTCACCTACGCCGTAATTCTTTTTGTCGCGCTCAGTGCCGAGAAGTTGGTCTTCAGGCAAAGTCTCGAATATCTGAGAAGGCGCGGACGTAATCTAAGAAATCTCGTGATAGTGGGTGCCGGAAGGGTCGGCAGAAAGTTCTACGACGCGGTACAGGCAAACCCGCAATTCGGATATAATCTTATCGGCTTTCTTGATGATAATTCCACTGAAAGCGAGATTCTTGGTAAGATAGATACTCTGGATAGAATTCTTCCAGAAAATAAAGTTGAAGAAGTTGTAATTGCGCTCCCGATCTATGCATCGAATCAATTAGACGGCATAATAAAAATTTGTAACCGGCATGCGGTTAGAGTACATATTATCCCTGATTACTTCAAATTCCTCTCTAAAAAATTTGAAGTGACAATGATGGGAAACTTCCCTATAATTACCGTTAGAAGTGAACCGCTTGCAGAGTTTCATTGGAGATTTGTAAAGCGTAGTTTAGATATCATCTTTTCGATACTTGCAATGGTATTTATTTTGTCATGGCTTTATCCGCTTTTATTTATTTTAAATAAATTATCTTCTCCCGGACCGGTATTTTTTAAACAAGATAGAGTTGGTGCCGGAGATAAGATTTTCAAGTGCTATAAGTTCCGTACAATGCACAGCGGAAATAAAAGTATAAATAAATACCAGCCAACGGTCGGTGATGATCCGCGGGTAACAAAGATTGGAAAGTTTTTAAGAAAATCTAATATTGATGAGCTGCCACAATTTATAAATGTTTTGAAAAGCGAAATGTCCATTGTCGGTCCGCGACCGCATCCAATCGCATTCAATGAGATCTATAAAGAAATGGTTGATGAAATAAAAATAAGAAGCTGGGTAAAGCCGGGCATAACAGGCTGGGCGCAGATTCACGGCATGCGCGGCGATGTTCCTGATTATGAGGAAAACAAAAGGCGAACGATTAAAAGAATAGAGTACGATCTTTGGTATATTGAAAACTGGTCTATCTGGCTGGACATCCAAATTATTTTGACCACAGTTTGGCAGATGGTTAAGGGAGATACGAAAGGCGTTTGAGTGAGGAGTATGGATGAAAATAACCGAGGAATAATTATTGAAATGAAGAAAGAAGAATGTTTAGTTAAGAACAGGGACCAGTTTGTGATTTTAAAAATTGAACTAGGTTGATATGGTTAGTTGGCTGCATGGATTTGTTTATTGAATTTTAGGGCATAGAATAATAATTTAGATAAAAGTCATTTGAATATAACTGAATATATTATCCCAGTAGGAGATTCTGCACGAAAAAGACATCATCATACTACTGATAAAGGTAAAATCGTTGATTTCATTGTTCAGTTGGAAGTTTTTGTTGATAATAATTGGCGTGAGGTAATTCGTTATGATTCTGCTCATGGGTTTGCACATATAGATAAATATTATCTTGATGGTACAAAAGTGAAAAGTAATCTTTATTTAGAACTTGATGAAGCATTAACGCTAGCAGATGAGGATATTAAACAAAATTGGAAAGTCTATAAGAAAGCTTTTCTGGAAGGTAAAAGGTAAAAAGATGAAAGAAATTTTGGAGAAAAAACACGCAATTTTAATTACTGAGTTTGATCGTTATGTTATTGAGCACCCTGAGTTTGCAGAGAAAATTCCTCGTAATGCACAGATTATTTTACAAGTTGAAGGTGATGAGGAGTATAATAAATGGAGCAAACTAATAGCTCAGAAACAGAGAGAACCTAATCAGCCCATAGTTTATGTGAAAATTAAAGGTTTGAAACCAGTCAAATCCAGATTACTTAAACCTGAGTTGATAGTTGCTTAAATTCTTAATCGATGGGCTGATTGGCTTCGGGCTCCTTCAACGTAGATTTAAGAAAGAATTATGAATACGTATAGATTGAAATCATAAATGAACTTATACAATTTTGAATCTAGATTCCATATTTACATTATGAAATAAGAGTTCCCATCTTTCCTAATAAGCTTGACATTATAAAAAGGGCAAACTAATTTGCCCTCAGTTTGTTTTAAAATTTTTACGGGCTGTTTATGAATACAAAAAATACTGTGATTCGACTTGCTGGAATGTTGTTTATCATTTCTTCTATTTTTATTTCAAACGGGTGTAAGTCGGAAATGCAGATTACAAGTCCCGGTACCACCTCAGGCGGAGCGACTGCAAAGAACAGCACTATAAGCGGACAAGTAATTAACACTACAACCGGAATACCGGTTGACAGTGCATTTGTCCAAATCATCGGAACCTCAATCTATCAAACAGCCTTAACAAATTCACAGGGAAAATTTTCTGCGACTGTTTCACTTACATCAAATACGAATCTTACTATTTTTATTTCTAAAACAGGATTTATTCAAGACACAACTTCTATTACCGTAACTTACGGAGTTGATTATTCCGTTTCTCTTGTTTCATTAAAGTCCACAACCGGAACCCTTACGCCTTCCGGGAATCCGGTGAGTATTTATTTATTAGGACAATCGACAACAAACATTGGTGTTGTAGGAAGCGGTTCTGTTGAAACAGCTAAATTAACTTTTGTTGCAGTAGATTCGTCCGGTACCCCAATCGATCTAGACCATTCTGTTAATGTTTCATTTTCATTTGGTCAGCACCCGAATGGAGGCGAAGAATTTAGTCCGTCGGTTGTTGCTACTAACGATCAGGGACAGGCAGCAGTAAATATTACAAGCGGAACAAAAGCAGGCACTGTTCAGATATATGCTGAAATTAATTTAAATAATCAGAAAATATACTCAATGCCTGTAGCGGTTACAATTTATGGCGGGCTGCCGGATCAAGCTCATTTCAGTATTGCACCTGCAAACATAAACTTTCCGGGTTATGATATTTACGGTTTAACGGATGCTATCAATTGTTATGTTGGTGATAAATACGGTAACCCTGCCCGACCGGGAACTTCAGTTTATTTTACAACTACCGGCGGAATTATCGGTGGATCTGCCGAGACAAATGATCAAGGTATTGGCTCTGTTAGCTTGTTGTCTGCTGCACCTCAGCCAAGCGATGCTACCAGAGGCGCCGGCTTTGCTTTGATAACAGCTTCTACTGCCGACGAAAACAAAAATACAATTCAGAGCTCTGTTTATGTTTTATTTTCAGGAAGAACTCAGATTACAAATATCTCGCCTACAACATTTAATATTCCAAACGCAGGTTCGCAGTCATTTAATTATACGGTGAGTGATGAGAATGGAAATCCATTGGCAAGCGGAACAAGCATTTCGGTTTCAGCTGCCGGTACCAATGTTGCTTCTCAGGGAGATGTTTTGGTGAACTTGCCCGATACACAGAGTAAAGCATGGACTCATTTTAGTTTTTTGGTTTATGATACTGCCGATACGGTTAATGTTGTAAATCCATGTACCATTACAATAAAAGTAACCAGTCCAAATGGAAACGCTCAGGTTTCTTTAACCGGCACAAGCAGATAAATTTATCACGTAAGAAGGAGCATGAACTTCATTCTATAACAATTATAAGGGACTTAAACTATGGCGGGTATTATATCATCACTTGTTACTTGGATTGTTTTTGGTTTCTGGGGATATGAGCTTTCAAAAAAATATAACCGGAAGATTAAATTCAAAACCATAATCTATTATTTTGTCCTCTCAATTATCTTATCGTTCATTGGAGCGGGGACACGTCTAATATCCTTTTTCGGCTTTGCAGTAATGCTGAACAATTTACTTGGCAGCCTTGCAGCTGGTTATGCAATCGGCTTGTTCGTTAAACGCCTGAGGATTGATCATGCAGCAGAATATTAAAAGCATAATAGTTAATGCCGGTATTGAAATTATAGTTTTCATTCTAATTGGTATTTTGGCGCTTGGCAGCAATATTATTGTACCAAATAATACCGGCTTCTCTTTTACTATCTTCGGATTTGCGGCTGTTGTATTTTATTATCTGCTTACCGGAAGCGGCTTAAAAAATTTTATTACTCTTGGAACTCTGCTTGCCTTATTATTGGTTATTATATTTAAGACCAGCGATGATGTTTTGGTACTAATTAGAGATTTCTTCTGGTTCCCGTTTATCGGAGCGATGGTTTTTGTCATTTCACTTTTGGAAAAGAAAGTTTGGTTTAATTCAACAAAGTTATGGATTGCGGCTGTATGGTTTTTAGGGTTTGCAGCCGTCTATATTATAATGGGATTATTAAATATTTACATTTTCGGATTATACAGAATAAGTGCTCGTATAAATCTATTTTTTTATTTAAGCCATGCTGTTAAAATAGGCGGTGTCTTGGGAATTGGGATTGGCTTGGGAAAAATACTGAAAGTATTGTTCATAAAGGGAAAATTATCGCAGGCATAAATATTACGGGGGTTCATAAAAAGTAAATGAATAGAAAATATATATCTTATTTTATTAGTGCTATAATACTTGCAGGAGCCTTCTTTCCTCTTAAGATAAATTATGAATGGATAGGCTTGTTGATGCTGTTTATTGCAATAATACTTCTCTTTGAAGTTGTTGAAGAAAGCAGACCAAAGAGAATTAAGAGATGGAGTGCGAATCCCAAAGGAAAATTCTCCCACATGATGAAATTCAGTTTGTTTTTGGGGTTACCCATATCTATAATTATAATGTATTTGATTCGCGGCAAAGCCCAATTATTTTTTTCTGCTCTCTTTATTTTGCTGCCTGTAGTTTTAATATTTGCCTGGATTGGATTCTTAGATTGGCAGGCTTGCATTAAGCTTAGCCTGCAGGAAAAGTATAAAGTCGATTTCAAATAAATATAATGAAATGGATAATACATTATATAGAAAATATCTCGACATTCTTAATGTCCATGTTGATAAGCCTGACAAATTTACTCTCAAAGAATTAATTACCAGCCATCTTTCCAAAATTCCTTTCGAGAATATTTCAAAAGTGTATTACAATAAAAAGTTTGGACTTAATTATATACCGGCTTTTGAGAATTATATTAAAGGAATAGTTGAATATCATTTCGGCGGTACGTGCTACACTAATAATTATTACTTCTCAAGACTGCTCGATTATCTTGGATATAACGTAAGGCTTTGCGGCGCGGATATGAGCAAGCCGGACGTACACATAGTAAGCATCGTAACTTTTAAAGAGCATGAATATATTGTGGATGTTGGTTATGCTGCACCTTTCCTTGATCCGATGCCGAGAGACTTGACAGCCGATTATGAAATTAATTTCGGCGAAGATGGATATTTACTCCTTCCTAAAGATGCTAAAGGATATTCCCAATTGCAGCATTATAAAAACGGTAGTCTTGTTCACGGGTATTCAGTTAATCCGAAGGCAAGAGACATTTCCGAATTTGAATCAGTTATTAGTGCTTCGTACAGTGAGAAATCTTCTTTCATGAATTCTATCATGCTAGTTAAGTACGGGAATAATTCCTCTAATGTAATACGCAACTTTTCTTCAATTGAATTTCAAAATAACTCTTACAAAAAAATTAAGCTCCGTAATAGGGATGAGCTTGCCGAAGAGATAAAGAATATTTTCGGCATACCGGAAGAGGTATCTCAAGAATCATTAAGCTATCTTTCAAAATACTTTGATGAATGGAATTGAAAAGGTTCTATGAAGAAATTCTTTTTAAAATATATTGGCTTAATATTAAGCGTGGGGCATGTGATGGCACGCATTTTTTGACTCACTTATTTGAGCAAAAAGTTCGAAAATCGGAGCTTTTAGCTCAATTGCCGGAGTTCCAGGCTTAATTCGCTTTACCTTTAACCTCCGGCAATTCCCCCATGAGCATAATTCAATTTTATGCTAAGCTTAATCGCCCAAGCTTGGAGCTAATTTCATATTAGCTCTTAGCACAATTGAATTTTCCTCCTACCGTATATCATTTTGTAAAGAACCTATTTGTATTTACATCTATGCTGAATTGCATTCTGCTGCCAAAGGAAAATTCAGAGTTAATAGATAAATTCATTTAAGATTTTTACTATGCAATTATTTTTCAAAATCATAATCAATTTTTTAATGAATAGCTTTCTAATTCACTCTTATAGACTATGTATGTATCACCATTCGATTTTTTCCCTATTTGTTCTAATTTAATAACTCCAATATGCGGCACAATATAAGTCTCGAACGAATATAAAAAATTGTTATTTAACGAAGAGTAGTTAGTAGTTATGTGTATTGCGTTAAAAGTACCTGCGGGTACGGTAATTTCTTCTTCAGTTGATATTACTTCACTTGGAGTATAAGGATTACCATAGACATCGCCTGCTTTAGTGGGATACTTATAAACAATAATTGAAGTATCGTTCATTAAAGTATTTCCGTTTCTTTTAGCAAATGACCAGTAGCCATCGGCTTTATTTATAAACCAGACGCTTACAGGTATATAATTATATCCGTACCATATATTATTTGATATTATCGTGTCCTTATCAATCTTATTTGTCTGTATTTCAGTATAAATGACAGCACCGCTGGAATCATAATCTGTAAATTGATAACTCCAGCTATTTCCAACACTCAACGGAATTAGACCGTCATTATTAGAATATGGACTTGTAGATTCTGAGCAGCTTGTAAAAATAATAGGTGCTATTAAGATGAAAGTATAAAGAGCGCGTTTAAGGATAAACATATAACCTCCAGATAATTATAAAAGAAACATTAACTATAGAAGGTAAAATTATTTTCATGCTGGAAGTCTTTTCATATTATAATATTAAATTTTAGAATTTCTCAATAGACACCCGACGTCTTAAAGACGCTGGGTGTCTAAACTAAAATTATTGCGGGTTTGTCGGCGGAACATTATTAGTATCACCGCCAAAATTTCCCTGTCCCTTAAAACGCTTGCCCAGGTCATCAGCAATTTCTTTTGCGCCTGGAACGTTCATCTTTGCTGCAAGCTTTATAGATTCATAAAATAATAAAGAGGCACTGTAAGCTTCACTTCCGCTTTCCATAATTGTATCACTTATTAAGCTGACGATTGGATATAGGGCATTATAAAATTCGGAAAGGACGGTTACTGCGGTAAAGTCAATCCTTAATTCAGGTACATTTAAGAAAGGCGGAACAAACTGCGGATTCTTTTCGGCATAGTCCAGAGTTTTACCGACAAAAGGAACATTCTTATCTCCCATCTTAGGGATTGATGAGCGTTGTTGATCTGTTAATGATATTAATTTTGGCTTTAATATGCTGTTTAGGTTAGTAGCGGAAGTTCTAATTGTAGTAAGCTCTTCTTCAGTTAGCTGCAATGATATAAGATTAGCTGCCATGATTACTCCTTAATGAATTTTTATTTGTTAATTATTACTATTTCAGTTAAAAATGAAATAACTATATCTAAAGGATAATCACGAGATCAAGTCGAGCAGAACTAATTGCCCCAATTATAAAATCAAAATTAAACTCACCTATTCATGCAATTAGTTCTTAAACAAAATAAATGAATTATTGCAGCATGTAATTTTCAAACGAACATACATTTAAGATCCCTTTGTATTTTTCGAATTCAAAACTATTATGATATATCTAGTATGACAAGGTAAAAATTTATGATACGTATAAGTACGTATATAAGAATTCAACAGTTCAAGAAGAAATAATAAACCGCAATATTTAAAATAGTAAGCGGAATACCTATGCGGGCAAATTCCCGGAAAGTAATTGTCTCTCCTTTTTTCTTTTCGGCATTCTGGATAATAATTATATTGCTTGCGGCACCCAGAATGAAAAGGTTTCCTGCAATTGTGCTGCCTGCGGCAAGAGCAATCATACCGGTTTGCGAAACTCCATAGTGAATAAGCAAAGGCAGATACAAAGCAACAAGCGGTACATTTGAAATAAGCTGGCTTAGCAAAACACTGACGATCAAAATCAAAATTACTGAGGTAATATCTAAGTGAGAATTCTTTATAAATAACTGAAAGAAACCTGTATCCCAAACACTCTGCATAAGTACAAACATAGCGGCAAAAAATATTAGCGTATGCCAATCAATCTTTTTAACTAGTTCAATCCTTCTTTTGCTTAAAAGAATAATGGGTGCGGCAGAGAGCAATGCAATATAAGTCAGCTTAAGCTGTTCTTCTCTCCCGAGATAAACCAGAATTACCTTAAGGATGATTAATAAAAATAAAATAGCTAAAGATGCCTTGGATAATTTTGTAAGCCTTAAATCTTTCAGCGGCTCGGAAGAGTGATTTAACTTCTCATCATGGAAATGATCTCTAAAAAATATTTTTAGAATGAAAAAGGCAATCAACAAATTAATTAACGTAGGAATAGCAAGTAACTTGAAGAATGTTACAAAAGAATTATCAACGTTGCCATGAATTGCTATAAGCAGATTCTGTGGATTGCCAATAGGACTCATAACACTGCCGGTGGTTATTGCAAATGCCAGAGTTAGCAAAAGAATCTTCGGGGAAACATTATGCCTTTCTGCAAGGAGAAGAACAACTGGTGTTCCGATTATAGCAAGAGTATCATTCATTAAAAATGCAGAGAGGATACCGGCGCCGAAAAGAATAAATAATATTAGTGAGTCGATTGATTTAGCCTTTCTGAAAAACAGATAAGCTAAATGAGAGAGGTAGCCGCTTTCTTCCAGCGCCTGACCAACTACAAACATGCCGAATAAAAATAAAATTACATCTATGTTTATTGATTGCAGTGCATCCGGAATGGAAATTTGCCCGGTTAATAGAACGGCAACTGCACCGCCAAGCATTATCTGCCAGATGTCAAGCTTAAACTTTCCTACTTGTCTGACAGCAATTAAAACAAATACAATGCCGAGGACAATAATGGATATCATTAATAGAAGAAGACCTCATGGTTGAAGTATTTCCCGTCTTTATAATTAAATTTTGCCGAAAAGAATTTGTCCTGGTAAAGCCATTCGAGAAATATTTTATCTCCATCCCAAAGATTTAAAGATGTAAGTTCACTATTAGGAATCCATGAAAGATTACCTTCGGATGAATCAATCATTTCGCCTTCAAAATTACCGGATGTAAAAACGAACACATACCAGTCATCAACACCGTCGAATTCGGGAAAAGTAATAAAGCCGTGCATGCGCGGCTTTATCATAGTAAAGCCGGATTCCTCCTTTACTTCTCTTATTGCACATTCCTCCGGACTCTCGCCTGCTTCAAACTTTCCGCCGAGTCCGTTCCATTTGCCTTCGTGGTAATCATTCTCCTTTTTAACGCGGTGTATCATTAAAGTTTTGTTTTCTTCTTTATCTATTAAATAACATAATGTTGCGAGCTTCATATTATATTCTTCACTTTGATTAACAATTGTATTGACACTATAATAAACCTAATATAAGTTATACGGTGTGATTAGATTAATTTTTTTTTGTCGGTAAGAAATATAATCATAAATTAATTTTGCTATTTAAAAAATTTTAGAAATATTATCGTATAAGATTTTATAATTTTATTTAGAACGATAAAATTTACGATAGGAGAATTACTTAATGGATAATGAATTATATCCGCACGAAGACGATACAAATATGCCTTATGGTCAGGCAAATAATTCGGAGGGACCGATGGAAAACTTTGATGAACTAGACGAAGAAAATACTTTTACAAATACAAGAAATGATGATTTTGCTTCACGCAATTTTGCTAAAAAGAAAAACCGGGACGAAGAAGATGATGATTATGATGAAGAAGATGATGATGACTTTGAGGACGAGGATGATAATGATGACGAGTTTGATGAAGAGGAAGAAGACGAGTTTGCAGATCAAGATGAAGACTTATTAGACGAAGAACCCGGCGAGGATGAAGAATTCTACGAAGAGGACTTCGACTTTGATGAAGATGATGACGATCTTTTTGACGAAGATGAAGAAACTCCGTTTAATTAAAACCGTCATGTTGGAAAATATAATTTGGCTTTGAATAATGTATAATTTAAATCCTAAATTTGTTACTGATAAAAACGGTAAGAAAATTTCCGTAATTCTTCCTATTGAAGAATTCGAAGCAATAATGGAAGAGTTAGAAGAATTGGAAGATGTTAAGCTTTACGATGAAGCAAAGAAAAACAAGACGGATTTTATAGGGGCTGCACAGGCTTTCAAAGAAATTGAAGAAAAGAGAAAACGGGGAAATGTATAAAGTTCGTATAGAACGAAAAGTACAAAAAAAACTTGAAGATATTTCTGAGCCCTATTATTCAAAAATTAAAAGCGCATTATTAGAACTAGCTGATAATCCACGTCCCCGTGGTTGTAAAAAACTTCGGGGAAGAGAAGCTTACCGTATCCGGGTTTCAGTGTATCGAATTATTTATGAAATATTTGATGACTTACTTTTAATACATGTAGTAGAGCTTGGTCATAGGAAAGACATTTATAATTAAAATCTGAATTAAAGATATTTATCTTTAAGCAGATAATTTTTAACATAGTCGGCTACACCATCCTCTAAAGAATTAAGAGGCTGCTTGTAACCGGCTTTTTTTATTTTCTCCATCTTTGCCTCGGTAAAATACTGGTACTTTTCTGCAAGGTGTTCAGGCAGTTCAATATATTCAATATTTACGGGCTTACCCAAAGCATTGAACAATGCCTTTACCAGATCATTCCAAGTACGGGCTTTACCTGAGCCGACATTATAAATTCCATTCTTATCTTTCTGATCCAGAAAAAACAAAGTCATTTCAACAGCATCTTTTACATAAATAAAGTCACGCATTTGTTCGCCGTCTTTGTAATTTGGATTCCTCGATTTAAATAGCTTTACTTTGCCAGTGGAGTTTATCTGCTCAAATGCTTTGTGGACTACACTCCGCATATCTCCTTTGTGGTATTCATTCGGACCATAGACATTAAAATATTTTACGCCGACTATTTTAGAAATTATATTTTGCCTTATTGCCCAAATGTCAAAAAGATTTTTTGAATAGCCGTACATATT
>JAJYSI010000058.1 GCA_021793635.1 Bacteroidota bacterium | reverse complement strand
TTAGGCAAGGAAGTAATAGCATCAATTACTCCCGGGCAGTTAATTACTAAAATAATTTATGATGAATTAACCTTGCTTCTTGGCGGGAGCCACGATGAAATAAAGTTGAATGGCTCTGGTATTACCTCAATTTTGGTTGTAGGTTTACAAGGTTCCGGGAAAACAACTTTTAGCGCAAAGTTAGCTAAAAGACTTTTGGACAGCGGAAGAAAAATTTTGTTGGTAGCTGCAGACGTTTATAGACCCGCGGCAATCGAACAATTAAAAATTTTGGGTGCTCAAATAAATGTTCCGGTTTTTTCTATTGAAGAAAAAAATGCACTAAAAGTTGTAACGGAATCCCTTATATTTGCAAAAGAAAAAAATTTTGATACGGTAATTGTAGATACTGCCGGTCGCCTTCATGTTGATGAAGACATGATGACGGAAGTTTCCGACATCAAAAAAATAATTGACCCTACGGAATCTTTGTTCGTTGTAGATTCCATGACCGGGCAGGATGCAGTTAACTCTGCAAAAGCTTTTAATGAAAAAGTTAATTACGACGGAATAGTTCTTACTAAGTTGGATGGCGATTCAAGAGGTGGTGCAGCGCTTTCTATCCGTGCTGTAGTAGGCAAGCCGATAAAGTTTATTAGCAACGGTGAAAAATTAAATGCCCTTGAAAGTTTTTTCCCGGATCGTCTTGCCTCAAGAATTTTGGGAAAAGGCGATATAATTTCGTTGGTAGAAAAGGCTCAAGAAAGCATCGACGATAGAGAAGTTGAAGAACTTGAAGAAAAATTAAAGAAAAATAAATTTGATTTTGATGATTTTCTTAAGCAAATTAAACTCATAAAGAAAATGGGTTCTTTGTCATCGCTTCTGGGAATGATTCCTGGATTAGGAAATCAGTTAAAAAATGCTAAAATTGATGACAATGCTTTTATAAAAGTTGAAGCTATAATTAATTCGATGACGCGACAGGAAAGAAAATCACCAAAAATCCTGAACGGTAATCGAAGAAAAAGAATTGCTAAAGGAAGCGGGACATCTATCCAGGATGTTAATCGTCTGTTAAAGCAATTTGGCGAGATGCAAAAAATGATGAGTAAGTTTTCCAAAAAAGGTTTTGGGGATTCATTAGCGAATTTTAAGTTTAATTGAAAAGTGAATAATATTTGGAGGTTCAAATAATTTGGCAGTTAAGTTAAGACTAAGAAGAATGGGTAAGAAGAAACAACCTATTTATAAAGTTGTTGCGGCTGACTCACGGTCACCGAGAGATGGAAAGTTTTTGGAATCTATCGGTTTATATAATCCTATGACAAATCCATCTACTTTAGAAATAAAAGAAGATAGAGCTTTATATTGGTTAGGTGTTGGCGCACAGCCGACAGATACTGTAAAGAGTTTGTTGAGGCAAAAAGGGATAATTCTTAAAAGAGAATTATCGCGACGCGGTTTATCGGAAGAAAAGATGCAAGAAGAACTTGACAAATGGACAAAATTGCATGAGGCTAAAATTATTAGTGCTTCTTCAAAGAAGAAGGCTAAAAATGAAGTCGTTTCACAAGAAAAGGCCAGTGAAAAAGTTGAAGTAGTAGAAAATATTGAAAACGGTACAGCAGAAGTTAAGGGCGCTGCTTCTGAAGAAAATACTGCCGAAAAAGAGTAAACAATTTTACTCAAATTTTGAAGTATAACTGTACATTATTTCTAATAGCTCCCGTGCTGTAAATATAGGAGGCTTCTTCCCATGAAAGAATTCATTGAATATATCGCAAAGCACCTGGTGGATAATCCGGATGGTGTTGTAATCGATGAGAAAACCCCCGAAGACAACAAAGTTGTACTTTCGTTAAAAGTACAAGCTGATGATGTTGGAAAAGTTATTGGAAAGCAAGGAAAAACGGCTCAAGCAATGAGAACGCTTCTTACTGCTGTTGCCGCCAAAGAAGGCAAAAGAGCTATTTTAGAAATTTTGGATTAGTTGTCCAATCCATTTTTTCTGTGAATGAATATTTTCTAATTGCAAAAATCGATTCAGCTTTTGGAAAGGAAGGTTTTGTCAGAATAACTTCCTATTCCGATTTTCCTGAGAGATTCTTTCATCTTCAAAAAGTTTATATTGAATTTTTTGATGACAAGAAAGAATTCTTTGTAGAAAAAACTAGAAAATTTAAAGATTCTTTCGCTTTAAAATTTAGAAATTTCGATTCGCAAAAGGATATTCAATCTCTTATTGGGAAAGAAGTTTTTGTAGACGAAGAAAGTTTAGTTAAACTTCCCGAAGGCCAATTTTTTATTCATGATCTTTTGGGAAGTAAAGTCTTCAGAAATAATTTAGAATTCGGAATTTTAATTGACGTCCTTTCTTATCCTGCTAATGACGTTTATGTAATAGAGCATAACGGCGAAGAACTTTTAATCCCGGCTGCGCTTGAATTTATAGAGAGATTTGATCCGGTAAATAAAATTTTGGTTTTGAAGCCGGGAGATAGTTTTTATGACGATGATGAGGATTGATATAATTTCCGCGGTTCCCGACCTTCTTTTGAGTCCGCTTAATACAAGCATTATTAAAAGAGCGCAGGACAAAGGTAAAGTAAAAATCTTTATCCATAATCTAAGAGATTATGCTTTTAATAAGCATAAGCAAATAGACGACAAACCATTTGGCGGCGGTCCGGGAATGGTTCTAAAACCTGAGCCGTTCTTTGAATGCATTGAAAAGCTTTTGCAAGAGAGAAGTTACGATCATATTATTTTTACCTCACCAAAAGGGAAGATTTTTGATCAAAAAACGGCAAACAAATTATCTCTTGCAAACAATATAATGTTTATTACCGGGCACTATAAAGAAATTGACGATAGAGTACGTCAGAAATTTGCTACGGACGAAGTTTCAATAGGCAATTTTGTACTGACCGGCGGTGAACTTCCGGCTTTGCTTATAGTTGATGCGATTATTCGTCTTATTCCGGGTGTTCTGAATGATAGCGAATCGGCTTTAGATGATTCATTTCAGGACGGTGAAAAAATAGAAGCCCCGTTTTACACGCGTCCGGCGGACTACAAAGGAATGAAAGTCCCGGAAATTTTACTTTCGGGAAATGAAAAAGAAATTAAGAAGTGGAAAGAAGAACAATCCCGGATCTTAACAGACAGATGGAAAAATTTTAATAATTAGAAGTGGAGTATAAACCATGGTAGACTTAAATAATATTTTACCGGATCAAATTAAAACAGATATACCGAAATTTGCTTCCGGCGATCATATCAGAGTTCACGTTAGAGTTGTCGAAGGCGATAAGGAAAGAATTCAACCTTTTGAAGGTGATGTTATAAACATAAGAGGCGCAGGCGCAACAAAAACTTTTACAGTCAGAAAAGTTACAAGCGGCGTAGGCGTTGAAAGAATATTCCCATATTTTTCGCCTAAAATTGCAAAAATAGAATTGCTAAAAGAAGGCGACGTAAGAAGAGCTAAGCTTTATTACCTTAGAAATCTTTCAGGTAAAGCTGCAAGAATTAAATCAAAAACATAAAATTTTGTTTAATTATTTTAACTTAAGGGCATAATTTTTATGCCCTTATTTTTTATTGGTCAGTTATACATACAATAATGTCACCCCTGCCTGCTTGAAGGCAGGCCTTCGGGATTAAGGGAAAATAATCCGGGATGAAAAAATTATAAATTTATTGTTAAAGAGATGCAATAAACCTCCGAGGTTTAGGAAAACCTCGGAGGTTTGTTTTACTTGTAATGCCTAGCGTGGGAAGTTGAAAATGCAAGATGTTAAAAAAATAAAATATTCCCCCTCAGCAGATAGACCTGATCTAAAAACAAAATTATTATTATCAATACTATAATGAAATTATTTTTCCCCAAAAATATTTTTTCAAATATCATTAAGAATGTTTTACCTCCGCATTTAGGCAATGAAGTAAATTTTCTGCCTTCTCCTTTAATCGCAGGCGAAGTTGCGAAAGATTCAAATTCAATCGGACTCATTCCGACTTTAGATTTAATTAGTCATAAGGAATTTTTTATTTCTAAGTCCTTTGGGATTTCTTTCGAAAATTCTTTGTGTAATTCCTATATTTATTTTAATCCAAAAGTAAAAAACTTTAGTGAGATATATCTCGGCGGAGATGTATCTTCTCTTGAAGTAATTCTCGCAAAAATTTTATTTGAAGAGATGTATGATGCATCAATAGAGGTTAAAATTGCTCCCGATATTTCATTGATAACTAACCGGCACATTTTACTTGCCGGGGATAAAAATTTTGAAGATGAAAAGTTTTTATCAGGAATAAGTTTTGCGGAAGAAATAGTGGATGCGTTTTCCTTTCCATTTGTAAATTACGCCTTCGCATCTTCTTCAAAACATCAACTCGAAGAATTAAACAATCATCTCGCAGGCTCCGGTTTATTAATTTATGAAAAGGTCGGAAGCGAAAGCTTTGGCGAAGGTCTTTCGCTAAAAGCTAAGAAGTATATTAAAGAAAATTTTTCTTCCTTTATTTTTGATCTTGACGAACAAGATATGGATGGAATAAATCAGCTAATACAACTGTCGTTCCTAAGAGGAATTGTAAATGATATTACCGAAGTGAAGTTTGTTTAATTTTATTCAAATTGCTATATGAGATACACTTAGAACATTCTGATTATCATTCATCTGTTTAATCATTTCAGTTGTCACTTCGGATTTTAATTTCATCGTACAGCAAGCAACCACACCGCCGTCAAATATAATATTTTCAATCTCTTCAATATTTATTTGTTTCTCCCGGATTATGCTCATAATTGACGCAAGCACTCCCGGCTTATCATAATGCTTTACAACCAACTGGTAATGCGCATCGGAAATCTTAGCGCGGTTTACCCAGTGAGCAATGACTCCGCTGTTGACAAATTCTTTTATGATCCTAATTGTTTCTGCAGCCACTGCATTTTGCGCCTGCTCGGTTGAAGCGCCGATATGATGGGTTATATAAACATTTGGGATTGCTTGTAACGGAGAGTTAATTTCCGCCGATTTTTCTTCCGGCTCATTTTTTACCACGTCCATAGCAACTCGAATATTTTTTTCTTTTATTGCTTCCATCATAGCATCTTGATCGATTAAATCTGCACGGGCTGTATTAATAAGAAACGCATTCGGCTTCATATAGCCGAACATTTTTTTGTCGAATAATCCTTTGGTCTGTGGCGTTGCCGGTAGATGAATTGTGACGATATCGCAAAGCGGAAGAAGCTGATCCATTTCTGAAAAATCCTTTATTGCCATACCTTCAATTCTTGAAATGTCTTTCCCATAAACTCTCATCCCAAACGCTAAAGCGCGCTTAGCAACTTCCTTTCCGATATTTCCAACACCGATAATCCCAAGCGTCTTTCCCATCAATCCTTCGGCTTTGGAATATTCACCTTTATTCCATTTGCCGTTTCTAAAATCTATTACATTGTCGGGGATTCTTCTATCGAGCGAAATTATCAATCCCATCGTCAATTCGGCAACAGCAATAGAATTCATGCCCGGACAGTTGGCAACGTAAATCCCTTTTTGATTTGCTGCCGGAATATTAATATTATTTACCCCGGCTCCTGCGCGAATTATCAAGTTTAAGTTTTTGCTTTCCTGAATTGTCTTTGCTATTACGTTTGTCGATCTGACAACAAGGATATCAACTTCCTTTGCCGCTTCCGGCAAATCATTTTCTCCGAGTTTCGGAGAATAAATTACATCCAGGTCAATATCTTTCAACTGCTGAATATATTGTTCCGGAAATTTATCGGCGATTAAAACTTTTACTTTCATTTTCTTCCTCACTTAAAAAAAATTTACCGCAAAGACGCTAAGTTATTAATTCTCTTAGCGTCTTTGCGGTGATATATTGTTATTTAATTAACATTGGCATTTTTATTCCATGTAACTTTGCGTTTGATATTGCCCTTTCATAACCGGCATCGGCATGACGAACAATTCCGGTACCTGGATCATAAGTTAACACCCGCTCTAATCTTTTTTCCGCTTCTTTAGTACCATCTGCTACGATTACCATTCCGGCATGAATGGAATTTCCAATTCCAACGCCGCCGCCGTGATGCACTGAAACCCAACTCGCACCTCCGATTGCATTTAATAGTGCATTAAGAATAGGCCAATCGGCAATAGCATCGCTGCCGTCTTTCATTGATTCGGTTTCTCTATTTGGCGAAGCAACGGATCCGCAATCAAGGTGATCTCTTCCTATTACAATCGGTGCGCTTACTTTTCCCGAAGCGACCAAGTCGTTAAATATCTTTCCCATTTTTGCGCGCTCGCCGTAGCCGAGCCAGCAGATGCGTGAAGGCAATCCTTGAAAATGAACTCTCTTTTGCGCCATGTCAATCCAGTTGCAAAGAGATTTGTTTTCCGGGAAAGCATCTTTTACCGCCTGGTCTGTTGTGTAAATATCTTTTGGATCGCCGGAAAGCGCTGCCCAGCGGAAGGGACCTTTGCCGTCACAGAATAATGGACGAATAAACTCCGGTACAAATCCCGGGAAATCAAAAGCATTTTCTAATCCGTTTGCCTTTGCTTCGCCTCGAATATTATTGCCGTAATCAAAAGTAATTGCACCTCGTTTCTGAAACTCCAGCATCGCTTCAACGTGAGTTACAATAGTTCTCTTTGCAAGTCTAATATATTCGTCCGGATTATTTTTTCTAAGTTGAAGCGCTTCTTCGAAGCTCATTCCCATCGGAACGTAACCATTTAAAGTATCGTGAGCGGAAGTCTGATCTGTTAGGATATCAGGAATGATTTTCTTTTTCAAAATTCTTGGTAATACTTCCGCAGCATTTCCAACCAAGCCGACGGACAAAGCTTTCTTTTCCTCTTTAGCTTTAAGAATGATTTTTAACGCTTCATCAAGGTCTTCCGAAATTACATCTATGTAGCCTGTATCCAATCTTTTCTGAATTCTTTTTCTGTCAACATCAATTCCAAGGAAAACAGCTCCGTTCATAGTTGCCGCCAGAGGTTGAGCGCCGCCCATACCGCCGAGTCCTGCAGTCAATAAAAATCTTCCGGAAAGATCTCCGTCAAAATATTTTCTTCCGCATTCCGCAAAAGTTTCATAAGTGCCCTGTAGAATTCCCTGTGTCCCGATATATATCCAGCTCCCGGCAGTCATTTGTCCGAACATAGTTAAGCCCAGATGTTCCAATCGCCTAAACTCTTCCCAGGTTGCCCAATGCGGGACAAGCATAGCGTTAGAAATTATTACTCTCGGCGCATCAGAATGTGTCTTAAAGATTCCAACCGGCTTTCCCGATTGTACTAAAAGTGTTTCATCGTTTTCAAGTTCTTTAAGAGATTTTATAATTGCCTCATAAGATTCCCAATTGCGAGCTGCCTTGCCGCTTCCGCCATATACAATTAATTCTTCCGGCTTTTCCGCAACCTCTGCATCCAGATTATTCATCAACATCCGCATCGCGGCTTCTTGGATCCATCCTTTGCAGGAAAGCTTATTCCCGTGCGGGGCTTTGATTTCTAATTTTTCTTTTTCGTTGATCATTATTATCTCCTTAGTTAGTTAACATTGGAATAGTGGAGGAATGGAATATTGGAATGTTGGAGTAATGGAGTAATGGAGTAGTGGAATAATGTTTGCATTTATATGACCTGGTATTATTGATTATATTTTTCAAGTGGTTCATGAATTGCTTGATCCCAATTTCCATCGCTTCTTTTTGATTGCAACGCTTTTGTCAATGCTAAAAGTTTATTTTCAACTGCGTAATGTAATTTGTCTATTTCTTCAAAATTTTCTGATGAAATTAAATCAATTGTCCTTAATCCAATAGAGCGGGTTAATAATTCTCCACATGAGCCAAGAGCGATATTAAGAAAATATAAATATTCATTTAAACTTCTCCTACAATATCCCTCAGCTATATTCGAGGATACTGATTGTGCAGCATCCAGAATTTGCGCTTTCAATTTAAAATCAAGTCTCTGAATTTCAAGCACCTTTTGATTTATCAATCTAAATAAATCGATGCTATCATTCCAGACTTCCAATTTCATATAACCGCGATTCAAATTACGTCTACTAGTATACTCCATAATCCTTTCTCTCCATTATTCCATTCCTCCACCACTCCACCATTCCAATATTCCAATATTCCATTCCTCCACCACTCCAATACTCCAATACTCCACCACTCCACTCCTCCAATACTCCACCATTCCATTCCTCCCCCCTCCATCACTCTTTAAAGTGATTATCCAAAATATTTTCATATTGAGTATACATTGAACGATAGAGCCATCTCTTTAGAAACCAGCTTTTCTTCATTTCCTTTTCGAGGAACTCTACATTCTTTTCAATAGAAAATTTTAATCTTGTTCTTTCATCTTTAGTTAGTTTAATTATTTCGCTGTCGCTTGCTAACTTTTCGAGCAGAGAGTTAAAAACTTTTATCTCAGCGAAATATTTATTGTCGCCTTGTATTTGTTTTAGGTTTTGATTGCAAAATGTCTTTAGAATTTTCTTTTCATTTTTATTGAATTCAAAATTATAGTTTGTGAATAATTTCTTCATGTTCTCCTGAATATGTTTTAAGTGATAGTAATTTGTCCTTCATTGCCTGGAATCCGGGTTTGATAACGTTATAAATATAAAAGAGCCTTTCATTATAAGGAATGAAAGCGGACTTCATGGAGTTGATAGTAATCTTTTCCACGTCATCCATATTTACATTAAAATGCTCGATAGCAGTAACGAACTCTTTTGTCATAGTTGTATCGCTCATCAGCCGGTCGTCGGTATTTATAGTTACTCTATATTTCTCTTTGAAAAAAATACCGAACGGATGATTTTCAATTTTATCTACTGCGCCTGTATGGACATTGCTTAGCAGGCAAATCTCGAGCGGAATTCTTTTATCAAGGACATATTGAGCAAGGTCTCCGAAACCGACTACATTGCCTTCCTTGTCAAAAGTAAAATCTTCCACAAGATGAGTTGCGTGCCCAATTCTATGAGCGCCGCACCATTGGATAGCCTGCCAAATTGATTCCTTGCCGAAAGCTTCTCCGGCATGAATGGTTATATTAAAATTTGCGCGTTGAATAAATTGGAATGCTTCGATATGCTTTTTCGGAGGGTAGCCTCCTTCTTCGCCGGCAAGATCGAAACCAACGACACCTTGATTTCTAAAGTTAACGGCAAGCTCAGCGATCTCTAAAGTATTTTTCATATTGCGCATGCCGCACAATATTAACCCGTAGCCTACCCCGAAATCCCGCTTTCCTTTTTCAAGTCCCGATAATACTGCGTTGACGACATCCTCATTATAAAGTCCTTTTGACGTATGAAAGACTGGAGCAAATCGTGACTCAACATAGCAGACTCCGTCATTTTTCATATCTTCCATCATCTCATAAGCAGCGCGCTCAAGTGATTCCTTTGTTTGCATAACCGCGCAAGTATGTTCAAAGCCTTGCAGATATTCGGCTAAATTTCCTTTGTTAGCGCCCTGATGGAACCATGCCCCAAGCTCACCCGCGTCTTTGGTAGGAAGTTTATTATACTTAATATCTTTGGCTAAGTCGATTACGGTTTGTGCACGTAGACCGCCGTCAAGATGGTCGTGAAGTAAAACTTTAGGGACTGATTTAATGATTTGTTCTGTAGTCAAGAAAACCTCGATTTTACTTTGAAAAAATATTCTTTTAAAACAGTAAAATCAACGGGGATATGTTAATTCGGGATTACGAGTAGAACATAAATTCTATTCTGCAATAAAAGCAGTAAAGTTTTCCGATAAGATGAAAAAAATGCATGGTAATTAATTGAACGCAATTTATTTATATTCAAAAATTCAAACAATTAGGTTGGCTTAAATTATGCTATTAAAAAAAGACGGCTAAATTAAAATTAGACAACTGGGGTGATAGAATGGAGTGTTGGAATATTGGAATGTTGGAGTCATGGAATAATGGAGTGGTGAAATGTTGGCATAATGCGGGGGAAAAAAAGCAATAATTTTTATTTAAAATCGCTTGCATCTTTAATAAAAATAATTTTATTTTAGCCTGTGATTTAATTAAATGTTTTTCTTTATATTAGATAAGCTAAATTTTGATATTTAATGAAGGTTACAAAACTGATCTGAGTCCTCTTGAATGGCGGGATGGGTGCAAATCAAAAAGGTATCGTCAAATAAACTTTCCCCATTTCGAGTCAAATCAAATTCCTTTATTAAAACATTTTTATTTTGTTGTTGGTTATTTAATCGAAGTATTATATTATTTTAAAGTTAAATTGTTTTTAAAAAGTGTTAAAATTGAATAATTAGTTGACTTCTAGTAAAATAATAAATATATTCCTTACTAAAATTTGAGATAAAAATAAATAATGTATTTAATTGTTAAGTAATGGAACAGGAGAAAGTAATATGTTAAGAACTTTACCGCCTTAGTCCTCACCCCTTCTTTCAAGAGAGAATAAATATGAAAATAATTTATTCCAGTCTAAATGTAATCAATTTTGTTATTCAAATTCTTAAGTCAGTTCTAAATTATTATCCAAGGAGGATACATGTTAAATTTTAAGAAACAATTCGGTAGTCTGCGACTGAGCGGATTATCACTCCTGATGGGTTTCTTGCTCATGGGAGTTTTTGGTGCTTCAACAACTTATGCAGGCGTGGGCCCAACAATTGATACAGTTGGCGCACCGACGAAGCTTATTGTGAAACTTGCAAATAAGAGTGTGCAAGATTCCGTAATAATGTCAAGCTTTAAAATAGCTGTAAACGATACGCTTAAATCAAATCAAAGCGATTCAGTTGCAGTTACTTTTACCGGAGGTAAATTTTTGTTTGCAAAAAACAATACCTATACGGTAACAAAAGGAAGTGGTGGTATATCAGTCGATAGTTCATGGATAAGCTCTAATGGAACTACCCTGTATGTAAAAGTTTCAGGCGATTCAAGCAAAACAGACACGCTCACGATTTCCGGTGTATTCATTAAAGCAGTTGCTGGTACTGCTTATAGTGACAGTTCAACTGTAGACAATCTGACTTATGCTCTTGCTGGTGCTAGTAAGTCAGCAGGTACACCTAATTTTGTACTTCTACCCGGTTCTATATACACAGCAGCTTTTTCTGTACAACCGACAACCCCTGTTGTAGCCGGAAGCGCTATTTCAGCGACTTTAAGCTTT
>JAJYSI010000057.1 GCA_021793635.1 Bacteroidota bacterium | reverse complement strand
AACGATTGAATCAATTTCGTTTTTTCGATCCAAATGAAAAAGTAAGAGAAATTGCGCATGAATTATATTCAAATGTAAAGGATTTGCCGATTATAAGCCCTCACGGGCACGTTGACCCAAAGCTTTTGGCAACTAACGAATCATTTCCCGATCCGGCTGAATTAATCATTATCCCGGACCATTATATTTTCAGAATGTTATACTCACAAGGAATTTCACTTGAATCTCTTGGAGTGCCTACCGTTAACGGAACCACCGTAGAAACAAATCACCGGAAAATATGGAAGATTTTTGCAGAAAATTTCTATCTTTTTGCAGGTACACCAACCGGTGCTTGGTTGAAATATGAGTTGGTTGAGGTATTTGGGATTAATGAAAAATTAAATTCAAAAAATGCCGATAAGATTTACGATATGATGTCTGCTAAACTTCAGACTAAAGAATTTCTTCCCCGGACTTTGTTTGACAAATTTAAAATTGAAGTACTTTCAACAACAGATGGCGCATCCGACTCACTTGATTTCCATAAAAAAATTAAAGAGTCCGGATGGAACGGAAGAGTAATCCCATGCTTTCGTCCGGATGCCGCTGTAAATATAACTGCTCCCGGCTGGAGAAATGAGATAGAAAAGCTAAGCTCGTCAAGTAAAATAGAAGTCAATTCTTTCAAGAACTTCATAAAGGCGATTGAAAACAGAAGAGAATATTTTAAGTCAGTCGGCGCTGTTTCTACAGATCAGGGTATAATTTCGCCATACACTCATCAACTAAGCGATAAAGAAGCTGAGGATATATTTCAGCACGCATTAAAAGGTAAAGCAACTGAAGAAGATGCAACTTTATTTACTGCAAACATGTTGATGGAAATGGCGAGGATGAGTATTGAAGATGGCTTAGTAATGCAGGTGCATCCCGGTTCAATGAGAAATCATAATGAAAGAATATTTAAAAGATTTGGTTTTGACAAAGGAGCAGATATTCCGCTGCAAACGGAATACACTAAAAATTTATATGAACTCTTAAATAAATTTGGCAACGATTCAAGGCTTACTCTAATTGTTTTTACACTTGATGAATCAAATTATGCAAGAGAGCTTGCCCCTCTTGCCGGTCATTACCCGGCGATGAAATTAGGACCATCATGGTGGTTTCACGACAGTATCGAGGGTATGACTCGATTCAGACAAAATGTAACAGAAACAGCAGGGATATATAATACTGTAGGATTTAATGATGATACCAGAGCATTTCTGTCAATTCCGGCAAGGCATGATTTATCAAGAAGAGTTGACTCAAATTTTCTTGCTGGGCTAACGGCAAAGCATATTATAGATATCGATGAAGCAAAAGATTTAAGTCACGCATTAGCCTATGGGTTAGTAAAGAAGGCTTACAAACTATAACTAAATAGTTGAAAAGCGATATACAACTGTAAACTAATACGAATAAAATTCTTATGTTACTTTTAAATAAAATGTAATACACATATATTATACTGTATTAAATGTTAAAATTATTCGACCGGAGAGAATAAATTGGAGAAAAGTCAACATATTACGTTAGACGATATAGCAAAAAAGCTAAAGGTGTCTAAAGTAACTGTTTCTAAGGCGTTAAGAGGGCATCCGGACATTTCGAAAGAAACTACTCAGCTTGTAAAAAAAGTGGCGGAGGAGTTGGGGTATACGCCAAATTATATGGCAAGAAACTTATCGTCGCGGCATTCAAATACAATTGGAGTTGTAATACCTAAAATTGCTCACTTTTTTTTCAGCGCAGTTATCGAATCAATATATGATGCAGCCTTCTATAATAATTATGAGATAATTTTAACTGTTTCGCAAGAAAGTGAAGAAAGACAAACAAAGCATATAGAATCACTTTTAGCAATGCGTGTTGATGGTCTAATTGTTTCCATTACTCAACAAACACACGATCTGGCGATTTTTGAAAAGGTAAAGAGGCAAGGAATACCTTTAACTTTTATAGATAGAATATTAGATATTCCGAATACTAGTTCGGTAACCGTTGACGATAGAGGCGGGGCATTTCAGGCAATTGAACATGCGATAAAACTAGGTTACACAAAGATCGGGCACTTAGCAGGATTTCATGAAATCAACATCGGTTTAAAGAGATACCAGGGATTTGAAGACGCAATGAAACAATATGGAGTTGAAATAAATCCAGATTGGGTCATACATGGTAGTTTTGGTGAAGAAGCCGGCTATCGTGGTTTCATGCAAATGTACAACAATAATAATTTGCCTGAATTCATTTTTACAGTTACATATCCTGTAGCGTTAGGGGTTTATGCAGCAGTACAGGAAGTTGGATTAAAAATTCCTGATGATATTGATATCATGTGTTTTGGTAACAGTGATGTCAACAGGTTTATTTCTCCTTCACTAAGCTGTGTTAATCAACCAACGGAATTGCTTGGGAAAAAAGCGGTTGAGGTAACATTGGATCATATAAGGAACATAGATTCATTTGAGCCCAAGCATATCGAAATCCCTACCGAGCTTCTTTTGAGAGAAACTTGTTCAGCAAAAGGAATGATTTCACTTTCCAAGGCTGGATTAACCGGTAGTTAAGGCAGCTAAATTTTTTTGTTCTAAAATAGTAAACGATATAGTCGGAATTACAGAGTAAGACATGAGACCCAAATTTGTAAAAATTCATAAGAACGATAATGTAGCAATTGCAATTGCAAGAATCGCAAGAGATGAAAAGATATTTGTAGATAATGTTGAAATTCAAATTCTTACTGACATTAATCAGGGACACAAAATTGCTATAAGGGATATTGAAGAAGGAGAAAATATAGTTAAGTATGGTCATGTAATTGGGCATGCTACCGGAAGAATCAGAGCTGGCGAATGGGTACATTCTCACAATGTCAAAACTAATCTTAGTGATATTATTAATTATAAATATGAGCATACTGATTTCTTAAAAAATAAAGTATTGTCAGATATTCCAACATTCGAAGGCTACAAGAGAAGAAATGGAAAAGTTGGTACGCGTAATGAAATATGGATTATTAACACTGTAGGATGTGTAAATACATCGGCTGAAAGAATAGCGAAGATTTGCAATGAAAGATACAAATCAGAAAATTTTGATGGAGTATTTGCATTTGCGCATCCTTATGGATGCAGCCAGCTCGGAGATGATCTTACAAATACTCAGAAAGTTTTGTCAGGATTAATGAGAAATCCTAATGCCGGTGGAGTTTTAGTAATCGGTTTGGGCTGTGAAAATAACCAGATGAAATCTCTTTTAAGATTAGCTACAGGAATAGATGAAGAGAGACTAAAATCATTTAATTCTCAAGAAGTTAAAGATGAGATTGAAGAAGGTATCAAGTTAGTCGGTGAACTTTTTGACATAATAAAAAATGACATTCGGGTGAAATGTCCGATATCTGATTTAACGATTGGTATGAAATGCGGAGGATCCGATGGTTTTTCGGGAATATCAGCAAATTCATTAGTTGGGAGAATAACTGATATAATATCGTTACAAAACGGGAGAGTAATTCTTTCTGAAGTCCCTGAAATGTTTGGTGCAGAACAGCAGTTGATGAACAGGGCTAAATCATTAGAAGTTTATAATAAAATTGTTGAAATGATAAATAGCTTCAAGGAATATTTCATAAGTCATAACCAGGTAATTTATGAAAACCCTTCTCCCGGTAATAAAGATGGAGGATTAACTACGCTTGAAGAGAAATCACTCGGTGCGATTCAAAAAGGTGGGACTACACAGATAAACCAGGTTTTAGATTACGGGGAACAAATAGAGGGAAATGGTTTAGCATTATTGAAAGCGCCAGGCAATGACGGAGTTTCAGCGACAGCTATGACGGTAAGCGGTGCGACATTAATATTATTTACAACGGGTAGAGGGACACCGTTAGGATTCCCAGTTCCCACGATAAAGATATCATCAAATTCAGATCTATTTGAGAGGAAGCCTAACTGGATTGACTTTAATGCCGGTAAATTGCTTACAGGAGAAAAGAATATGGACGAGCTAACCGAGGAACTACTTAAGCTAATAATTGATATTGCCTCAGGAAAAGTTAAGACCAAGAATGAAATTAATGGAAATAAAGAAATTGCAATTTGGAAAGAAGGCGTGACCCTTTAACTCTTGCCAACCTAAATTTAATTCACTTCAAAAAGTACAGACGGATAAATGCTGCTAAATAAAAAACTAATAGAATCAAATACAATATTAAATAATAACATCGTAATTGGTCCACATGATGAGATGCCGGAGCGCGTATTGCAATTTGGCGAGGGTAATTTTTTAAGAGCCTTTGTTGATTGGCATTTTAACGGATTGAATAAAAAAGGACTCTTTAACGGGAAAGTAGTTATAGTTCAGCCGCTAAAAGGGGGAATGATAGATGATATTAATAAGCAAGACGGACTATACACACTTCTTCTTAGAGGAATACAAAACGGAAAGCAGATTGAAAAGACCGAGATAATAACATCGGTGAGCAGAGGAATAAATCCTTATACTAACTGGAATGAATTTCTGAAATGCGCTTCAAATCCCGACATGCGCGTAATAGTATCTAATACTACTGAAGCAGGGATATCCTATTCAAAAATTCCTTTTCCGGAAGGGGAATGCCCGGATACATTTCCTGCAAAAGTAGCCGCTTTTTTATACGAGAGATATAAGAAATTTGAAGGCGCTAAAGATAAAGGAATGATTATTATTCCTTGTGAATTGATTAAAGACAACGGGGATACGCTACATCAATACATTCTGCAGCACGCCTTAGATTGGAAGTTGGACAGTAAATTTATAAGATGGATTCAAGAAAGTAATTATTTTTACAATACACTTGTTGACAGAATTGTTCCCGGATATCCGAAAGATGAAATTGAAAGCTTAACGAAAAAATTTGGTTATGAAGATAATATAATCGTTTCAGCTGAAATATTTCATCTATGGGTAATTCAGGGAAATAGAATAGCGAGTGAAGAATTACCGTTTATTCAAGCAGGGCTAAATGTTGTTTGGACGGATGATATTCAGCCGTACAGAAACCTAAAGGTAAGAATATTAAACGGCGCTCACACAATGTTTACAATTCCTTCATTCTTATCAGGCAATGACACAGTGCAACAAAGTGTGGAAGATAGAGTTATTGGAAATTATATAGCAGAAGGTTTATTCAAGGAAATATTACCAACGCTTGATTTTCCTGAAGAAAAGAAATTGGATTTTGCTCAAGAGATTATAGAAAGATTTCAAAATCCGTTTATAAAACATTATTTGATTAGTATAACATTAAATTCAATTTCGAAATTTAAAGTACGAGTACTTCCTTCAATATTGGAATATTTTGAAATGAATAAATATGTACCTGAAGCGCTTTCATTTTCACTTGCTTCGCTGATTTGGTTTTATCGAGGTTACAGTTTGAATAAACTGCCGCAAAATGGCTCAAGGGAATTCACATTGAAAGATGACGAAGAAGTAATGAAATTCTTTAGGGGTTTAGAAAACCTTGATGACTATGACACTGTCGTGAAGTCGGTCCTTGGCAATGTGAATTTTTGGAATTTGGATCTGAACAAGATAGACGGTTTAACGGAAATAGTTTCATATTATTACAAGTCAATTGACAGTCTTGGAATGAAGCCTGCAATTGAAGAATTATTAAATGCAAGAGCAATAGAGTAAAAATTAGTAAAATTATAAAGAGAAAAAATGAAGAGACAAGAAATAGTAGACACTCTAATTAAAGTATCAGCAGTTGCCGTTGTTAGGTTAACTGATCCTACAAAATTAATAAAGGTATCAGAAGCAATTTATGCCGGAGGAGTTTCAGCAATTGAAATAACAATGACAGTACCAAATGCGATTAAAATGATTGAAGAAGCCAGCAAACAAATTGGAAGTTACATGCAAATCGGAGTTGGCTCGGTACTAGATTCTGAGACTGCACAAAAAGCAATTGACGCAGGTGCAAAATATGTTGTAAGTCCAATCTTCAAAAAAGAAATTATTGAGACTGCGCATAGGAATAATATTCCTGCGATGCCGGGAGCATTTACTCCGACGGAAATTCAAACTGCTTATGAAGCAGGCGCTGATATAGTCAAAGTATTTCCGGCAGATGTAGTTGGTATGGCATTCTTCAAAGGTGTACTAGCGCCCATGCCGCATTTAAAGTTAATGCCGACAGGCGGAGTCAGTCTAACAAATGCAGGTGATTGGCTAAAAGCAGGCGCTTGCGCCGTGGGTGTTGGCACTGCGCTGCTTGATAAAAAAGCGATTGCTTCTGGAGACTATAAAACACTGACGGAAAATGCAATATTATTAATGGAAAGCATAAACAAAGCTAAAGCAGAGTTAAATTAAAATTATCTTTTACACGTATAGGAATATTTCGGTTGATCGCAATATTTTATACCAATATTCCATTACTCCAAAACTCCAAAGTTTTTGAATAACATCAATTATTTACAAAAAAGAGAATATTTAAAAGGAAAAAATAAAATGTCTTCTAAGGTAGTAACAATGGGCGAAATAATGCTTAGACTTTCAACTCCGGGATTCAGCCGGTTTGTGCAGTCGCAAAACTTCGATGCAAATTACGGAGGAGGAGAAGCTAATGTGGCGGTTGCATTATCAAATTACGGATTTGAGAGTTATTTCGTTTCAAAATTACCGAAGCATGAAATAGGGCAAGCCGCGGTTAACAGCTTGAGACGTTTTGGTGTGAAGGATGATTATATTGTTAGAGGCGGAGATAGAGTTGGAATTTATTTTCTTGAGACCGGTGCAAGTCAAAGAGCTTCAAAAGTTATTTATGATAGATCAGGCTCTGCGGTTACAACACTAAAGAATAATGAGCTTAACTGGGAAGAGGTATTTAAAAATACAAAATGGTTTCACTGGACTGGTATAACTCCCGCTTTGGGAAAAGAATCTCAAGAGAGTTTGATTACCGCATGCAAAGTTGCTAAGAAAAATGGAGTCATAATAAGTGCCGATTTAAATTACCGGGCAAAATTATGGACTACCAAAGAAGCACAATCAGTAATGATTCCGCTAATGGAGTACGTTGATGTTTGTATTGCTAATGAAGAAGATGCAGAAAAAAGCCTTGGTTTTAAGGCTGGAGTAACAAATGTTGAAAGCGCAGAGCTTGATGAAAAAGGATACTTTGAATTAGCAAAACAATTAAAAACGAAATTTAATTTTAAGTCCGTTGCCATAACGTTAAGAGAAAGTTTTTCAGCTTCGAGAAACGGATGGAGTGCCTTGCTTCACGATGAAAAAGATTGTGTGCAACCCTACCGTTCAAAAAGATATGATGTGCAAATAGTAGATAGAGTTGGCGGTGGAGATTCATTTGCAAGCGGATTAATTTACGGGTTACTTAATAAAACCGACTCCAAAGAAGCTCTTGAATTTGCAGTCGCAGCATCCTGTCTAAAGCAAACCATTCCGGGTGATTTTAATCTGGTTTCGATCGATGAAGTCGAAAAACTTTCCAAAGGCGGTGGCTCAGGAAGGGTGGAAAGATAAAGGTAACTGTAGCTCAATTATATTATTAGCGAATTTTATCCATCTCGAAAAGAATCTCATCATTTAAGTTATTAAATCACCTCAAATAATCATGTTCAGAAATCAAAGCCTGATGCTTCATCAAGCAGTGCATCCGGAACAGGGTCTTGGCCCGTAGAGTTTATTTCTACAGATTTGATGTTATCAAAAAAAATAAAAATATTCACATAAATTGAAAGAGGAATAATGAGCACAAATTCATCCAAGGAAGAGACAGTATTGAACATCGAAAATCCAAATGCAAAAACAAAAGTAAGAGCTTATCGATGGACGATTTGTGGTTTGCTTTTTTTTGCTACAACAATTAACTACATAGATAGACAGGTGCTCGGAATATTGGCTCCTGTTCTTCAAAAAGATATCGGCTGGAATGAACTTGATTACGGATATATTGTTACCGCATTTTCCGCTGCTTATGCCCTTGGTCTTCTGTTCGTTGGAAGATTTATTGACAAAATCGGTACAAAAATCGGTTATAGTATATCCATTTTTATTTGGAGTATTGCAGCTATGGGGCATGCACTTGTTAAAACCGTATTTGGCTTTGGGCTAGCAAGATTTGCTTTAGGAATAGGAGAATCAGGAAATTTCCCAGCAGCTATAAAAGCAACCGCTGAATGGTTCCCTAAAAAGGAAAGGGCTTTTGCAACCGGGCTATTCAATTCGGGCGCTAACATTGGAGCAGTTGTCGCCCCTCTTGTAGTGCCATGGATTACGTTAACCTGGGGTTGGCAGGAAGCATTTATTTTCACTGGACTCCTTGGGTTTATCTGGATAGTGCTTTGGGTTTGGCTTTATGAAATCCCCGAGAAACATAAAAAGGTTAGCAAAGAGGAATTAGCATTCATACAAAGCGATCCAGTCGAGGTCCAAACTGAAAAAATTCCATGGATGAAATTGTTTAAGTATAAACAAACCTGGGCTTTTTTTATCGCAAAATTTTTAACTGACCCTATCTGGTGGTTTTACCTATACTGGCTGCCCAAATTTTTGAATGAAAGATATCATCTTGATTTAGCCAACCTGGGGTTACCGTTGATAGTAATTTATACGATGACGAGCATAGGTAGCATAGGAGGGGGTTGGCTATCTGGAGCATTTATTAAAAAAGGTTGGAGTATAAACAAAGGAAGAAAGATGGTTATGCTGATATGCGCTATCCTGATTGTACCAATAGTATTTGCGTCAGTTGTCCCTGAATGGTGGGCAGTAGGTTTGATTGGCTTAGCTGCTGCGTCTCATCAAGGATGGTCGGCAAATTTATTTACAACAGCTTCGGATATGTTTCCTAAAAAAGCCGTTGGCTCTGTTGTTGGCCTAGGCGGAATGGCAGGCGCTATCGGAAGTATGTTTATTGCTACCGCTGCAGGTTTCATTCTACAAATTACAGGAAATTATATGATCCTTTTCATAATATCAGGCTCTGTTTATCTGTTAGCTTTGCTTATTTTCCAAATGCTGGCTCCAAAGATGGAAAGCGCTCAAATATAATTTATTTCTAAGTTCGCTCGTAATTTTCAAACTTAAATTAATAAGGTATAACTAAAATGAATACAGAAGCATCCGAAATAAAAATCTTTAATAAAACGTTAAAAGAACTTACCGGCCTACTTCATTCAAAAAATCATGCTGACGTTTATATATATTCGAGATCAGTAAACGAAAAAAACGGAAGCGTCTTTTTTGTCGGAAAGGAAGATGACAGAAAGTTTCTTTATGTTATTGCTTCTGCCGATGCAAATGTCCAGGAAAGGTTTGACGGAGAAGTATTGGAGAATATATTCACTGGTGAAAAGCTATCTATAAAAAGATGTTTCATGAATCATCAAAATGTAGTTAACCTGCAGGAATTATTTCCTTATACCCGCGCAATTCCAATTGGCTTAAAAAATTCTTTTGGCTTTGGAGACCGGCTAGGTTTGGCAAATGCCGGTCACATTAGGGCGCTTAAGGGATATAATTTCAAACCAATTTTTGCGCAGCAGTCGATTAGGGAATTGTCAAGAACAAACCGCACTCCCGATGATGTGCTTGATTCTGCCGTTTGGGCAGTATTTCAAGAGGGGTATAAAGATGGTTTTGGCGCCGATGCTGATCATCTAAAAACCACTAAAGATATTGACTTGATGGTAAAAGCTGGATATAGAACTTTCACAATTGATCCGAGTGATTACATTATGAATGGGGTAAGCTCGATAAAAAAAATAGATTTGATGAAAAAAGTTTTAGATTTGCAATGGAATGAATTTCAAGACTCATCCGCAAATTTAATTGCAAGGTATGAGGGCAAAAAATTTATCTTCTCTAATGAATTCTCTTTAACTCCTTCCCTTTATGAAATACTTGAAGCTTGTCTAAAATATAACCGGGCGCTTATTCACATAAAAAATATTTGCGATTATTTGGACAAAGTATATCCTCACTTTGACCACGAGATTGAAGTATCAATTGATGAAACGGATACAATCACGACTCCGTTTGAACACTTTTTTATCGTGAATGAATTAAAACGATTAAATGTAAATTTTGTCAGTCTTGCCCCACGATTTGTCGGAGATTTTGAAAAGGGAATCGACTATAAAGGTGATATCGAAGTATTTAAGAAAGAATATTTAAAGCACCTGGCTATTGCAAAATATTTTGAATTTTATAAAATTAGCTTTCATTCCGGAAGCGACAAATTTACAGTTTATAATACAGTTGCAGAAATTAATGAAGGTTTTGTTCATATAAAAACTGCAGGTACAAGTTACCTGGAAGCTCTAAAAGTCGTTGCAATTAAAGACCCGGAACTTTTTAGAGAAATACTGGATTTTGCCGCCGGACTGTATGAAACCGAAAAGAAAACATATCATGTCTCCGCAGATATGAAAAAGATAAAGCCTGCTAACGAATACAAGGATGAAGAACTTGAAAAATTGTTTGAATCAAACGATGTCAGACAAGCGCTTCATGTTACTTACGGAAGGGTATTGACTGAGAAAAATGAAAAGTCACAGTTGATTTTCAGAGATAGAATTTATGATTGCCTAATTAAAAACGAAGAGCTACATTACACAGTGCTTGTTAAACATTTTCAACGGCACATGAATCCTTTTAAGAATAAAATTTGAAAATGGAATAATGGACAAATATTTTTTGTTTGCCTGTTTAATTTGAAATAAGTTTACTCATAACGTAAAACAAGTGAGATAAATATGGAAGTTCGATATACACCCGATCATATTGACTATAAATATAAAACTACCGGGGAACTGCGTAAATCTTTTTTGATAGATAATCTTTTTACTCCTTCAAAAATTGAAATGGTTTATACAGATGTTGATAGAGCTATCGTGGGATCGGCTGTTCCATTAGATCAAGCGCTAAGATTGGAAAGTAGTAGAAAGGAAATGGCGTCCGATTATTTTGCCGAAAGACGCGAGATTGGAATAATTAACATTGGTGCGGAAGGTAAAGTTACGCTAGATGGTAAAGAATTTTCTATGGAATTTAAAGATTGTCTTTACGTAGGAAGAGGCACTAAGGATATTCAATTCTTTAGCAAAAACCCTGACCAACCGGCTAAGTTTTATTTCGTCAGTTATCCTTCTCACTCTGAATATAAAACGCATCACATAAA
>JAJYSI010000056.1 GCA_021793635.1 Bacteroidota bacterium | reverse complement strand
AAATGATTTTAGCACGTTAAGGTCAAATAATTATAGAAGTTAGAAGTTTCGGAAGGAAAATTAAGTTGACGCCTATGCGCCTCGCTGGGGCTTTATTTATAAATATGGATTTCTATTATTAAGTTCATGTTACGCAGACAGTTTCAAATATAATGGAAGTGAATTGCAAAACCTCCGAGGTTTAGGAAAACCTCGGAGGTAGGGTGTAAAATTTGTTAAGAGATAATTTTATTTTTTCACCCCATTTTTGTATTTTAATCCCGAATCATTATTAAATATTCGAGGATTTAAAAATGGAAGATAATCTGTGGAGACAAAAAGCAGTAGATAGAAGAGCTGAACTAAAAGAACTCGGTAAACGGAGAAAAGAACTAAATATCAGTCGAGAAAACTGGAAAAGCAAATACATTGCTCAAAAGCAACGAGCCGATTTACTTGATAAGGAACTTAATTCCATTAAAAAAAAACTAAACGATATAATAAAAGATTAGCTTGGGAAAAAGAACGTCCGAAAAATTATTCTTATTGTCTAAAAATCATTCAATTGTGTATAGCACTTAAACTCCGCATACGGAGTCGTTTGCGACTTCAATCTTCGGCTTCATTCAGAGCCATAGAGCAAATTATGATTATTATCAACATGTATTTGCAAATATCGACTAAAGCCCCAACGCATTCTACCATACTGCTTTGGATTAAAAAATATGGGTACTATGAATTGAACAGACCCAAATTCAGAGCAGAAGATTGGATAGTGATGCTGGACGAGAGTGTACAGTTTGGACAAAACAAACTATTGGTTATCTATGGTCTAAGACAATGTAATATTGATTTTACTCGTCCATTGAATTATCGGGATCTAAGCCCGCTTCTTCTAAAATCAAAATCAAGTTGGAGTGGTCAGCATATAAAAGAAATGCTGGAGGATGTGCAAGAAGATATTGGAGGCAATATTATCTATGCAGTAGCCGATCATGGCAATACTATTAAAAAAGCCTTAAAATTGATGAACATCCCTCATGTTTATGACCTTACTCATCGCATTGCTCTAAGTCTGGAACACATATACAGGAAAGACCCTGAATTTAAGGCGTATACCGAACGAATGGCTCATTTGAGAAAAAGTCAGGTTCTCGGAAAGATGTCCCATGTTTTACCTCCATTACAAAGAGCAAAGTCAAGATTCATGAATTTACGTCCTATATCTGATTGGGGAACGGCCGTTCTAAATTTACTCAATCAACCCGGAGAGCGCTTCGAAGAGGAAAAAGAGTATTTGTATTGGGTTAAGAACTACCGCAGTTTAATTAGGGAATTGGCTTTAATAAATGAAATAATCAATAATATTCAATTCATACTAAAGACAGAGGGGCTTTCAAAACAAACAGCTCAGAAGACTAAAGAAATATTAAATCGGTATCAGACAAAAAGATTGAAAGGCTTTAAGGATGTAATCAATGAATATATCGAGCAAACATTAGAAGCTTTACCGGGTGTCGATAGAGTATTATGTAGTTCTGACATACTGGAATCTTCTTTTGGAAAGTATAAGAATTACCTTCAGGATAATCCTATGGTAGGTATAACAAATTTATGTTTAAGCATTTCTGCTTTTACGGGGTCATTGGTAAGTAATGAGTTGAAATATGCTTTTGAGAATACAAGTGTTGGAAATATTGAACAGTGGACGAGATCCAATATTGGAAAGACGACACTATCAAAAAGACAAGAAGTTTTGAAAGTAGGGTGTAAATAATTTTGAAAATATCAACAAATTTTACACCCTACCTCCGAGGTTTTGCACTTCACTTCCTTTATATTTGAAATTGTCTGCGTAACATGAGTTAGTAATTATTCCGGGATGCTTTTTTTACTAAATTTGTTTATTGTTTTATCTTAAGTATTAGATAAATTTACAAACAAAAAATTATAGGTCGTTATATGAAATCAATAATTCTTTCAATCATCATTTTTTTTACGGTTGCTATATATAGTAACGTACCGGCACAATCAGCTAAAACTTCATTCAAACTTAAGGATTTACAGAAGTTAGTAAATTTATCAAGTCCGGCTATTTCGCCCGATGGTAGCCAAATTGCAATCATAGTTTCAAAACCGGATTGGGAAAAGGATAAAAGCGATCAAGAAATCGATCTTGTAAATGTTGCAGACGGGTCACTGAGAACAATTACATATAAGCGAGAAAAAATATCTAAACTAAGTTGGTCGCCCGACGGAGGAAGTCTCGGTTTTATAGCCAGCGATTCCGGATCAAAAGAGACACAGATTTTCATCATGCCCATGAATGGCGGAGATCCTCAGTGTATTACAGATTCGAAAACAGGTGTAACCGAATATTCGTGGAGCCCGAATGGAAAAAATATTGCCTACGTTGCCCAGGATACAATTCCCAACCCAAAAGAGATTAAACATCATGAAGATGCTTTTAAAGTGACAGATAATAATTATATGGTGCGTGCAGCTCTTCAACCTTGGCACCTCTGGATTGTTTCATCTAAAGGAGGCAAGGCGAGACAATTAACTAAAGGAACTCAAAGTCTTTGCACCGATCAAGAAACAATCTCGCCGCTTGAATGGAGCCGCGACGGCAATTCCATCACTTTCCAGCTTTTCCCAAATGTGTGGGAAGGAAATGCTTGGCATTGTACCATCGCTAAAGTTGATACGAATGGCGGTAATATTAAAACAGTCATTCAAGATGAAGGGTCAAGCAAACCTCAATACAATCCAATCACTAGTACTCTTGCATTTATGCGTCCACGAAATGGCGATCAGAATAATGGAAATGCTGTCTATGCTGATATTAATAATAAAATTTCCGATATCACCAAAGAACTTGCGCGTAATATAAACAGCTACATCTGGCTACCCGATGGTAAAAGTCTTTTATTCACAGGCGAAAAAGGTACCCGATCAGTAATATGGAACCAGTCTTTAGAAGGACATCCAAAAATGCTTAACCTCGGAAATGTAAATATCGAAGGTGATATCACTGTTTCTAAAAATGGAGTTCTCGCATTCACCGGTTCTACCGCTTATCATCCTATGGAGTTGTATGTGATGACCTCGCTTAATGCAAATCCAAAACAGCTAACTAATCTTAATATTTTTGTTGATAGTCTTTCTTTAAGTAAAACCGAAAACATTTCCTGGAAAGGTCCGGACGGATTTAACGAAGACGGCGTGTTAAACTATCCGGTTGACTACAAGCCTGACACAAAATATCCCTTGGTATTAGTTATTCATGGTGGACCGGAGGGTGCCTCTACAGAAGCGTTCTCACCTCTCCCTCAACTTATTGCAGCAGAAGGTTTTTTTGTTTTTCAACCAAATTACAGAGGAAGTACTAATCTTGGTGATGCATACCAGCATGCAATTTTTAGAAATACAGGAGAAGGGCCGGGACAAGATGTAATGGCAGGTCTTAAGAAGGTTGAACAGTTGGGAGTAATCGACACAAACCGTATAGGCATTTCCGGCTGGTCATATGGTGGGTATATGACTTCATGGTTAAACGGTTATTACCCATCTAAATGGAAAGCCGCTGTTGAAGGTGCTGCTCTTAATGATTGGGTAATGGATTACACAATCGCTTATTACCAAACGGGTGATCTTTACTTTTTCGGTGGCTCACCCTGGAGTAAGGAATATTGGGATATCTGGAGAGATCAATCCCCTATTGTCTATGCGAAATTTGTTAAAGCGCCAACCCTTATAATGGGCGATGCAGGCGACCCCAACGTTCCCATTGTCAATAGCTATGAAATGTACCACGCCTTGAAGGATAACGGAGTTCATACAGAATTTTACACATATCCGGCTGATACGCACTTCCCTCATGATATTGTAAGAACAACGGATGTCTTCAAACGATGGATCAACTGGATGGTTAAATACTTAAAATAAGGCAGCTAATATTTTAGGACAGAAAGAAGCCTCCAGGATTTTTCTAAATCTTGGAGGCTTTTTTAATCAAACCGATGTCTTCCACAGAATACATATCCGGCTGTGTTATGATCAATCCGATTCCTTTATTCTTTGCAAATTCCAGTGCAACGTAGTCTGTTATTCTCGATTGGGTAATTATGATACCGCTTGGATGTATGCTTAGGTGTCTTGGATAACCGGCTAACTAAGTTTTTCCGATATGAATTGCCTGGTAGCCGTATTTGTCACGTATCTTCATTACGGCACGCAGCATCCGCTTGCGGATTACATTCTCATCTTCAAATAAAACTTCCTGCTCGCCAAAATGGTTCAGTTTGCTAAGATGTATCCCAATAAGCCTGATACCTACACGGCGTGTAAATGCCTTACGGAAGAGATCTACAGCAATATCAAAAACCGTTTTGTCGTCATCAGTAGGAATAATTGTCCTGGCTCTTGTTACAGTAACAAAATCCGAATAGCGCAGTTTGATTGAAACAGTTGACGTCTGCAAATTCTCATCTCGCAAAAGCTGAGACGCTTTGCCTGTAAGTTCAAAGAGCTTTGTCTCAATTTTTGTTTTATTAACTATATCTGCCTCGAATGTAGTTTCCTTAGAGATACTTTTTCTCTCACGTTCAATTGTAAGCATATCATTCCCGTGCCCGTTGGCTTTCTCCCAAAGTTCATTACCGAACTTGCCGAGGAGAACCGAAAGATAATCCGGCGATGAGTTTGCAATATCACCTACAGTCTTAAAGCCGCGTGCATGAAGCAACGGAAAAGTTTTTTTACCGATACCGGGTATTTTTTCGATGGGAAGAGGAGCCAAAAATTCTTTTTCTTTGCCTTGAGCTACCAGCGTTATACCTTTAGGTTTTTTATAATCAGATGCGATCTTGGCTATGGTTTTATTGGATGCAATCCCGATTGAACATGGTAAAGCAAACTGCTGCCAAATTTCCGATTGGATTTTTTGGGCGAATAAAAGAACGGTTCCGTATATTATTTCGCAGCCGGTAAAATCAAGATAAAACTCATCAATTGATGCTTGCTGCACCATTGGGAAGTAATTTTCTAAGAATTTCTTTACAATATTGGAGTAGCGTTCGTATTCCTTTCCGTGCCCGTGAAGGTAAATTCCGTGCGGGCATAAACGAAAAGCCGTTCTAACCGGCATACCGGATTGCAGACCAAACTTACGGGCTTCATAACTGCATGCCGCAACCACCCCTCTGCCGTGAGGGTCGCCGCCGACAATTACCGGCTTACCTTCCAATGAAGGATCGAGAACTCGTTCAACCGAAACGAAGAAGGCATCCATATCAAGATGGAAAATCGTTTTCATTGTAAAAACTGTAAATTTCTATTGATTTAACTATTGAAAATGGGTTTTATATTTTATAAATCACCTTACGTAAAAGGTTATTATTACATAATGAGAAACCTCCGAGGTTTTCCTAAACCTCGGAGTTTTGCACTTCACTTCCATTATACTTGAAATTGTCTGCGTAACATGAATTATAATATAGTAAACAAATGTTTACTTAAATATGGGAAAAACTATAAACATAAGCAAGACGATTTTACCGGATATGTCTGGCCTGGAATGTTGCGCAACCACTTTTGTAACGCCTCGAATGAAGAGAGAGATATCGGCTCAAGTTAAGAAGGAATTTCTCTCCTCCGGGGCTGAGCAATGAAAGGTACATGTGTGTCATATGGACGGATAACTTCGATTTTGAAAGATATCACTTTTCATCATCTAAAATATAATTCAGTCGACTTTCTTTAGCATTTCGGAAAATTCTTTTGCATTGATGAATCCTGTTATTCTTTGAATTTCTTTACCATCGGAATTGAGAATAAGGATTGTGGGAACTCCGACAATTTTATATTTATCCCGCAGTTGTTCGACATCAGGTGAAAGAGTTTTCGTCATGTTGGCTTTTAGTGTAATGAAGTTTTTAGATTCTTCAATTACTTTTGGATTGGAAAAAGTCGATGCATCTAATTCTTTGCATGGTATGCACCAGTCTGCGTAGAAATCGATTATTGCCCCTTTGGTTAAAGAGGTACTTTTCGATAAGGAATTTTCCGAATATGATTTCCATTCAATCGAACTTTTCTTTTCAGGTATTAATGCATAAGCAGCAACTGCAATTAGTATGATTGAAAATATAATCTTGAAAATTCTGAAGCCTTTAATATTATTAGCCAACTTATCAAAAATTAAAATATAAAGCGCAGCAATAATAAAATATACCGGAAGAACGTATCCTGAGATATTCTTTGGCAGAAGCGGGAGAATAAAATAAAGAGCCATTCCGAGAAGAATCAATCCGAAAATATGTTTTACTGATTCCATCCAAACGCCGGAGCGAGGAAGTTTTTTAATCTTTCCAGAAAATATTGCAAGTAAAAGATATGGGAAACCTAATCCGAGAGCTAAAACAAAGAACATTAAGAATCCGTAGAAAGGATCTCCTTTTGCTGCGACAAATGTTACGAGTCCAAGCACAAAAGGACCGATGCAAGGAGCTGCTACAATGCCCATAGTTAGGCCCATAAAGAATGCACCATAATAACCGTTTTTCGCTCCGCCGGCTTTTGCTACTAAACTGTTTGGCATTTGAATTTCATATAGCCCAAACATGCTTAAAGATAAAATCACGAAGATTAATGAAATGGAAATAATGACCCACATATTTTGTAATAGCGAACCAAATACGGCGCCGCTCAATGCAGTAACAACTCCTATTACCGAATAAGTTAGCGCCATTCCTACTACGAATAATAATCCCATTAAAAAAAGTCTTTTTGTACTTCCCTCGCTTTGTCCGCCAAAGAACCCGATAGTAATTGGGATTAAAGGATAGACGCAAGGAGTAAGATTTAGAGCTAATCCTCCTACAAAGACAAATAATAAGCTTAACAATAATCCGCTTGAAGCTAAAGTGGATGAGATAGCATCAGTTGGTTGAGCATTTTTAATTTCAGGTTCGTCTTTAAGATTTAATTTATTAAAAATGTCCAGGTTGATTTTAGCCGGGGTTATATTGGAATTTGTTACGTTAACTAACAATGTGTCTTCAGCCGAGACTGGAGGAGAGCAAGTTTGATTATTACATGACTGATATTCTAATTTTACTAAAAGCGGATAATTACCGGGTGTTAAATTTTGGGGCACATAAACAGTGCCTGTAAAAAAGATTTCTCCTTCCCAAACCGAAAGAGGTTTCTCCGAAAAGCTAAGTTTAATATTGTTTGCTTTTGGATAAATAACACTTTGAAGTTTAAATCCATTCGATGTATCTATCGAAATTTTCGTCGGGATTAAATAATCTTCGTTTGGTTTATCTGAATTTATATGCCATGAATCATCAACATCTGCTTTTACCGCAATCTGAAATTGACTGCCTGCCCTTACCTTATCCAGCGATGAGTATGATTTAATTTTTACATGTCCCTGTTGTCCGTTTATCTGCGGCATTACCGGCGCAGCAAAAACTAATAAAACAATGATTGAAAATAATGATAGCTTGCTATATTTTATAAAATTCTTTTCCATTAAACTAACTCTTTGTTTTTGGCATTTTTTTATTTTCTCCAACCTTGAACAATCGGGTATCTTCTTCCATATCCGAAAGCTTTTGTCGAAACTCTTAAGGCAGGAGCGGCTTGTCTCCGCTTATATTCATTTAGATCAACTAACCTTAGCACAAACTTAACAATCTTTTCATCACCGATTAGATTAGAAATCTCGGATATCTCTTTATTTTCTTCAAGATACATTTTTAATATTTTATCTAACAAATCATATTCAGGTAATGAGTCCTGATCCTTTTGACCGGGTTTTAATTCAGCCGAAGGAGCCTTTGTGATTATTTCCACAGGAATAATTTCTTCATTTACATTGATATAATTTGCGAGACGGTAAACATCGGTTTTGTAAACATCAGCGATTACTGCAAGTCCCCCGCTCATATCACCATAAAGCGTGCAGTAACCAACTGCCATCTCTGATTTATTCCCGGTAGCAAGCAACAAGTAATTAAACTTATTCGCTATAGCCATTAAATAAAGACCTCTAACCCGGGCTTGAATATTTTCTTCAGCAAGTCCTTGAGGTAAGTTATGAAAAGCCGGAGAAAGAATTTCGTTTATTTTATCCACTACAGGTTGAATCGATATATTTTCTGATGAGATGCCGAGATTAGCAATAAGTTTCTCTGAATCTATAATGCTACCATCGCTTGAAAATTGGGAAGGCATCAAAATAACATGGACATTTTCTTTTCCCAGGGCTTGAACGGCGAGATATGTAACAAGCGCTGAATCAATTCCTCCGCTTAATCCTATAACTACTTTTCTAAAATTTAATTTATTACAATATTCACGTATACCATAAATTAAAGCGTTTAATATTTCTTCTTCAAAGCATTTTTCTGAATTAACTATTACCGGATATTCTTTACATGTATCAAAGACAAAATAGTCTTCCTCATACGCCTTTCCAAGAATGACCAGGCTTCCATTTCTATCAAAGCACATACTTGCACCGTCAAATATTAAATCAGTTTGTGCACCGACCGTACAAACATAAGCAAGCGGGATTTTATCATGTTTAGTTAAAACCGATAACATTTTTTGCCGGTCTTCTCTTTTATGATATGCGTAAGGGCTAGCCGAAATATTAATTAATATAGTGGCTCCTTTTTCAATTAAGTTTTTTACCGGATCAATACTGTAACGCCTTTTGTACCAGTAATCTTCATCATTCCAAATATCTTCGCAAATTGAAATCCCTAATTTTTCACCATGGAAATCAAATATTTTGGTTTCTAGCGCCATATCAAAATATCGCATCTCGTCAAAAACGTCATAGTTAGGGATTAAAGTTTTGTGTTGGACAAATTGAATTTTCCCATTGTAACATAGTAAAGCAGAATTATGAACGGCAGTCCCGGTCAAATGATTATTTTCGGTAATTGCGCCAAAAAGGATTGCAACCTCACCTGTAATCGAGGCAATTTCTTTAGCTGCTTTATTAACTTCATCTCTAAATTCTTTTTTTTCAACTAAATCTTGCGGAGGATATCCCACTAAGGATAACTCTGGGAAGATTATTAAATCAACAGAATCTTGTAAAGCTTTATTGTATCCTTCAATAATTTTGGCTTTGTTAAAATCTAAGTCACCAATGATTGTATTTGTCTGGCATAAAGCAATTTTCATAAAATATCTTTATTTTTTTGTAGCAAAAATAGGAAAGGACTAATGGTTTTACAATATTGATATGGATTGTTTTTCTCTTTCTGAAGAATAAAACATTTTGTCTAACATTAATTAAACCGATATTTTGAATAACAATCACCAAGGAATAATATCTCATCAGGCGCCGCAGGTAAAATTATTCTTCCGTAATTCAGGGTTAAAAGCCGCTAATAACAATAGATTAGCATAAAAAATATTTTTGGTTATTATTCCCATTGAAATTAAACTTATTTATACGGAGGTATAAAATGAAAAGGAAATTATACCGGTCACGCAAAGATAAAATGATTGGCGGAGTAGCCGGAGGCTTAGGAGATTATTTTGACATTGATTCGACTTTGATCAGAATTATTTTTATAGTAGCCTTGGTCGTCGGTGGAAGCGGAATTCTTGCCTATATTATTTTGTGGATTGTTGTCCCCGAAGAACCTTATCCCGATAATGTATCTGCTTCAGCAAACAGCCAGGACAATTCAACTGAATCGAAAGACGAGGCATCAACGCGAATGCACAAAGAGCACGAGCCAAGAAGAAACAATTTGGGCGGAGTAGTTTTAATTGTTCTAGGATTTATTTTCTTAGGTCAAAATTTTATCCCATGGTTTCACTTTGGTGATTACTGGCCTTTAATCCTAATTGTAATAGGCATTTCGCTGCTACTTAAATCAAATTCAAAGTAAAATAAATTGCGAGAAGCTTTATGAAAATAAGAAATCTTTTTTGGGGATTGTTTTTTGTTACTATCGGGGTGCTAGTCCTGCTTGCTAATCTTGGATCACTAAATTTCGACATGACTTATATTTGGAAATTTTGGCCGGTCATTTTTATACTGCTGGGGCTTTCCTATTTCACAACCAACTCAATTGTGAAAGGATTCTTGTCTGCTATTTCAGCAATAATCATTGCAGTTGCACTGTTTGCTTTTTTCAATTCAATTTTTTGGTTTGTTAGAGGCAATGATTTCTTTGATAACCACAGCGATTATTCAATTTCCTCGGATTCCGATTCATCAAATTATTATACTGATTATAATCCTAATATAAGCAAAGCTGATTTTTATTTTGATGCCGGAGCGGGCTCTTTTATCATTAAAGATACGACAAACCAGCTTATGTCGGCACATATAATAGGTCATAAAAATCTTTATCTTCTTGAAAAGGAAATTTCAAACGGGAATACAATTGTAAAATTTAAAATGAAGAAAAGATCGTTCACGTTTTTTAATGGAAAATATAACCACAACTTTGCAGAGATAAGGCTTAACCCTAATCCGGTTTGGAATTTGAACTTAAATTGCGGTGCTGCGGAGATGAATTTTGATTTTACTCCCTTTAAGACTGAAAATATAAACGTCAAAATGGGTGCTGCAAAAATAAAGATTAAACTCGGCAATAAAAGTGAATTGACTACATTAAACTTAAACGCTGGCGTATCATCAATAGAAATTTTAGTTCCCGAATCCTCCGGCTGCAGAATTATGGTCAAATCCGGTCTTTCGGATAATGAATTTAATGGATTTAATAAAGTAAGTAATAACGAGTACCAAACGGATAATTATGATCAAGCAAAAGATAAAATTTATCTTCATCTTGATGCAGGCGTTTCTTCAATTCACGTTAACAGATACACTGGAAGCAGTTGGTAATAATTTATTAGCAGAGGTTAACAAATTAACTAGTCATACCTGTTAGCCTCTACTTTTTTTTAATGGCTTTGGCTTCCAAATAAATTTATCTAATATTACAAAACCATCATTATCAAATTCAACGCCTTCAGAACGAAGTAGGTCCTCCATAATATCATTATCCCCGAAATGCAGCCTTCCGGTAAGAGCTCCAAATCTGTTTACCACACGATGACAGGGCAGTCCGGATTCTTTAGCGCCATTCAAAGCCCATCCTACAGTTCTAGCAGCAGACCTTATTCCACATGCCTCTGCAATATCCCCATAAGTGGCAACTTTTCCGTAAGGTATTTTTGCAACAACTTTGTAGACGCGGTCGAAAAAATCATCTTTATTCTTTTTTGAGATAGATTTTTTCATAAGACTAATTATGACTAAATTTTAATAGGAAAGCTTTAATAAATTTATTCAAGTCGCCATTCATCAC
>JAJYSI010000055.1 GCA_021793635.1 Bacteroidota bacterium | reverse complement strand
GAGAAATCTTTAAGGATGCTTCGGGTTACAAATTCTGCACTTTCGCCGCTAATTTTAAAGAGATTTATGAATGAGGTCTTTAATCCCGCACGAAGAACGGCAAGGGCTTCGTTTGAAAATCAGTTGAGTTATTATCTAATACCGTTTGCAGAATATTTGGTTTCAAATAGGGCTTATTCGGCAATTCCGTTTCTCGGTATTTCAAATAGATTCCAGGAAGAAATGATAAGAAGAGCTAGTATAGAACTGGCTAAAGTGGAGTCTGATTACGGATATAATTTTTATGAGGGAACACCGATCAAAAAAGATTTTCTTTTAATGATAAGCCGTCTCATCTCCGATGAAATATTTTATAACCGGTTGTATAGCAGAAGAAAATCATTTAACGATAACTACTTTGGGAAACTTGAATCTGGATTTGAATCAGTAAAAAGATATGTGAGAAACGTTCAGGAACTAGGATTATCAATTGATTTGAATATACTGAAAAGGAATTCAAATTTAAGTCCACTGTTAATTTCGCTTGGCTATCTTTTGGAAAAGGTTTATTAAGAGACAATAACTTTATCCTATGAATAATTTCTTGAAAATAATTTTATTTAAGATCATCAATTGGCAAAAGAGAGCTGTGCTGAACAAAAAGATAAATGCTATTTATAAGAATGTTCTATCTAATCAAAACGACCATTCCAAGGTTATTAATAATTTACAGCATAATAATACATGGAAAAAGTTTTCTAAAAGAGTCAACTCCAGATGGTTTGCGGCATATTCTAATATCAATGGTAATACTGATTCAAACTATATGCCGGAAAGTATCTATTATCTAAATATCGAGCCGGTACTAAATAAAAAACCGTACTACAAAACATATTCAGATAAGAATTTTTATAATTTATTCTATAGAGAAGAATTGTTTCCAAAAACAGTTTTAAGAAAAATTAACAACAGTTACTATGATTCACTTTATAATCCAATCGATTTAAACTTAAATAAACTTAATGGTATGATGAAGGGATATGTACGAACTATACTTAAGCCATCGATTGATTCCGGCGGCGGTGATAATGTTTTACTAATGAACCGAGATAACGGAAGACTTAAGGATAGCAATGGAAATATACTTGATGTTGAATTTCTTAATAAATTCAGCAGCGACTTTGTTATTCAGGAATATATTGATCAGCACGAATTCTACAAAAGATTTAATAAATCTTCAGTGAATACAGTTAGAATATTAACCTACCGTGACGTTAAAACAGAAGAAATTCATATACTTCAATCTGTATTGAGGATAGGAAAGCCGGGAAGCTATGTTGATAACCAGGCAGCAGGCGGTATTGCCTGCGGAGTTGATGATTTTGGCGTACTTCGTTCTTTTGCCGTTGATAAAATGGGTAATAAATATTTAGAACAAAACGAGATTGAATTCAAGACAGTCGGAGAACTCTTCAAGTTTTACGATATGTGCAGTATTGCTAAAGACATTGCGCGAAAGAATCTGTATTTCCGCTTATTAAGTTTTGATTTCTGTGTGGATGCACATGAGAAAGTTATTCTGATAGAAATAAACAATATGAATCATGAAATTAATTTTTATCAGATGACAAACGGTCCTTTATTTAAGAATTTTACAAATGAAGTTATTGACTTCTGTAAGCACAATCCGGTATCAGTTTCTTTTGATTATTCGATATGAAAATTACAGCTTTAACAGACTACAAAGATTATTTCGGATCGAAGTATAAAGAGAAGCCGTACAGAGGCGGTTTCGACAAGTCTTTATTGAAAGATGAATTTGCAAAGCTGGGCTTAAGTTTATATTTCTTAAAAGTTTCGGAAGTAGACTTCTCAAAAGATTATGACGGGGAGGTTTTTATTTATACTTCATCCGAAGACAACAATCTTGAATATAAAAATTATTTGTCGGATGTTCTTTATGGACTTGAGCTAAAGGGCGCGGTTTTAATTCCATCCTTTAGGTTCATGATGGCGCACGATAATAAATCCTTTATGGAAATTTTGAGGAAAACATATTCAGATAGACCAAACGGAGATTTAATTGCTAATATTGACTCCAGAAGTTATGGATGCATTGAGGAGCTAAGAAATCATCTTTCGTACCCGGTGGTAATAAAGCCATCCAAAGGATCTTTAAGCAGAGGGGTGTCTTTAGCATCTTCCAGAAAAGAACTATTTAAAAAGGTAAAGAGCATCAGCGGTACAAAAAAATTATTCTTGGATTCAAAGGATTATTTAAGATCTTTAAAGCACGAAGGCTATATAAGAGAATCAAGGTACCGGAAAAAATTTGTTCTGCAATCATTTATCAGCGGTTTAGAATTCGATTGGAAAATATTAGTCTTCGGCGATAAGTATTATGTACTTCGCAGAAAAAACAGACAAAATGATTTCAGGGCAAGCGGCAGCGGGCTGCTGGAATTTACCGATGTTCTGCCGGAAGGAATTTTAGAATACGCAAAGCGAGTATTCCAATTATTTGATGTTCCGATGATTTCACTTGATGTTGCTTATGACGGGAAAAAGTTTTACTTGCTTGAATTCCAGGCTATTTACTTTGGAACATATACACTTGAATATTCCAAATATTATTTTACAAACAAAGATAATAAATGGATTAAGGTAGTAGCCGCATCTGCACTTGAGACCGAATACGCGTTAAGCGTTCGTAACTATTTGCTTAAACTCAATCATCCTGATATTTAAAATTGAAAGTACTTTTTGTAGCAAGCGGAAATTCTAAAAGCGGCGTGACTCCAATCGTAAGCAACCAGGGAGAGTCGCTAAAGAAAAAGGGAATTGATCTGGATTATTTTCCTATAAGAGGTAAAGGAATTTTTAACTATCTCAAACATGTTTTTTTACTTAAGAAATACCTTGAAAAAAACAGATACGATATAATTCATGCTCATTACGGTTTATGCGGTTTAATATCTCATCTGGCAAGGAGTAAAGAGAAACTTGTAGTTTCTTTTATGGGGGATGATTTAATCGGTGAAATAAATGGCAAAGGTAAGTATAGCTTTGTTGGAAACTTGTATGTTCTTATAAATAAATACTTCTCGAGGAGATTTGATTATATAATTACGAAGTCGGAACAATTGGATTCAATACTAAAAAAAATTACTGACAAAGCCATAATACCAAATGGAGTAGATACAGAAACATTTTTTGAAGTCAGTAAACATGAAGCACGTGCGGTGGTAAGGTTTGAACCGGAGGCGAAGATTATAATCTTTGTTTCCAGCCCTGAGCGTAAAGAAAAAAATTACATACTGGCATCAGAAGCTGTAAATTATCTTGATGACCCTGCTGTGAAGTTAGTTACCGTAAATTCATTCGAGAATGGAAAGCTTAAATATATTTATAATGCTGCCGATGTTCTAATCCTGACTTCGTATCATGAAGGTTCACCTAACGTAATTAAAGAGGCGATGGCATGCAATTGTCCTATTGTTTCAACAAGTGTAGGAGATGTTAAATTGGTCATCGGAAATTCGGAAGGCTGTTATATTACTTCATTTGATGTAATAGATATAACCGAAAAATTAAGAGCAGCACTTAAATATTCTCAATCTAAAGGAAGAACTAAAGGACGAGATAGAATTTTCAAATTAGGGCTGGATTCAAGCTCAGTTGCCGATAAAATAATTAACATTTATAAACAGATAATTTAGAAACTGTCATTCCCACACTCCATTACTCCATAGGGAAAGTTTTCATTTGTAAACTCAATCCCAAATTTTCTTAATTCAATTAAAGACTTAAAAATAAAATCATGTGCGGCATTTGCGGAATTATTAATTTCAATGAAAAGCCGGTTGAAGAAAACCAGATTAATTGTATGATGCAGAAAATTAAGCATCGCGGGCCTGATGATGAAGGATGGTTCTTCGAATCAAACGTAGGTTTGGGTTTTGTAAGATTAAGTATTATTGATCTGACTCCGCTTGGGCATCAGCCTATGTTTTCAATTACAAAATTGCATGATTACAAGATTACAAGAACGAAAGAGTCCGGTAATTATAGATTTGAAAATGACGGAAGGTATGTCATCGTTTATAATGGAGAGATCTATAATTACATAGAAATCAGAGAAGAGTTGAAATTGAAGGGGTATAAATTTAGGTCGGGTACTGATACAGAAGTTGTTTTAAATTCATTTATAGAATGGGGAGAAAGCTGTCTGGATAAATTTAACGGTATGTGGGCGTTTGCAATCTACGATCGTCAAAGCAAAGATTTATTTTGCTCTCGCGACAGATACGGTATAAAGCCTTTTTATTATTACCAAGATAATGAGCGATTTATTTTCGCTTCTGAAATACCATCAATATTGGCGGTTCTTGAACGAAAGCCATCACCAAATTATCAAGCAATTTTTGATTATCTGGTTTTTAATAGAACTGACCAAACGGAGAATACTTTCTTTGAAGGTATAAAGAAGCTGCAGCATGGTTGTAATTTAGCTTTCAGCAGTCAGCTTTCAACTTTCAGCAATCAGAGATCAGAAATAAGGAACTGGTATGATTTACGAGGCAGGGTAAAAAATGAGGAGAGTTTTTATTCGCCGGAAGAATACCGTGAACTGTTCAGCTCGGCAGTTGGGTTGAGATTAAGAAGTGATGTTCCGGTTGGCGTTTGTTTAAGCGGCGGATTGGATTCTTCAAGCATCGTCTCTGTTTTGCTCAAAGAGTATAATAAAAAAAATCTCAATACATTTTCTGCAGTTTACGAAAAAGGACAATACGGCGATGAGAGTGAATTCATCAATGAATATAAACAGGAACCATTGTTCATGCACTTTACAACTCCAACATCAGCAGCACTCCTTGAAGACATGACATCATACATAAGAGCGCATGCTGAGCCTACTCCATCGACTGCCCCATATTCACAATTCAAAGTTATGGAACTGGCAAGAAATAATGTAGTGGTAACACTTGATGGGCAGGGTGCTGATGAATCATTAGCCGGATATCATTACTTCTTCGGATTTTATTTTAAGGATTTATTAAAGAAGATGCGGCTGTTGAAGCTTCTTAATGAATCAAGAAACTACGTTAATAAACATCAATCATTGCATGGAATAAAGACAGGCTTGTTTTTTCTTCTTCCAAATTATTTAAGAACAAATTTAAGAGTAGATGAAAACGGTTATATCAATAGAGATTTCACTTCATTATATAAGAAGGATTCTGTTATATCAGATGAATTGTATGGATCAGGTTCGCTGAGTGAAGCCTTATTAAATCATTTTGAATACAAGCTTGAGCATTTGCTAAAATGGGAAGACAGGAACTCAATGTACTTCTCGCTTGAAGCAAGAGTGCCTTTTTTGGATTACCGACTAGTTGAAAAAACTTTAGCGTCAAGATCGGAGATGATAATTAAAGGCGGCATGACAAAGTATATTCTGCGTGAAGCAATGAACGGCACCTTACCGGAGAAAATAAAAAACAGACGGGACAAAGTGGGCTTCGATACACCGCAGGATGAGTGGTTTAGGCAGAAGAACATGCTTTTATTTATTCTCGATATTCTGAATTCAGACAGCTTAAAAGAAAGAAATATAATTAATCCAAATAAAGCAAAAGAACTATTAAAAGAACATTATAAAAAAGAAAAGAACATTTCTAAGGAAATCTGGAAGTGGATAAATCTGGAATTATGGTTTAGGGAATTTATTGATTAGAGAGCAAAATTATGTGGATAGTAACTAATATATCGCAATTAGATGAAGTGAAGTGCAGAGAATTCGTATTTCATCACCCGGATGGAAATATTTTCCAATCACCAGAGGGGTTAAAATTATTTCAGTCTAGCGTTAATTATGAGCCAATTATAATTTCGGCGGTGGAAGAAGATAAAATAATTGGGAGCTTACTGGCAGTAATAATAAAGGAAGGACATGGACTTAAAGGCTATCTTTCTCGACGCTGCATAATTTGGGGCGGACCGATAATAGCAGAAGGAAGGGATGATGCGCTTTCAGCAATATTGGAAAAATATAATGAAATATCTGCACGAAAAATAATCTCTACGGAATTCAGAAATTTTCAGATTCAGTCTGAGGAACGAAAGAATACATTTGAAGAATATGGTTTTACTTACAAGACTCATTTGAACATTACAATAGATTTATCAGTCAGTGAAACTGCTTTATGGAAAAACGTTAAGAAGCAAAGGAAAGATGGAATTAATAAAGCAAAGAAAGCAGGTTTTAAATTTAATGCTACGAATGGAGCAAACATAATACCGATTTTTTATGAGCTTTTACAGACATCTTATAACCGGATAAGATTACCGTATCCCAAAATGGAATTGTTTTTAGGAATGCCTGATGTTTTGCCAAGAGATAGTTATAAATTTTTTTCATTAAGCAAAGATAATGTTCCAGTCGTGATCCTTTGCGCTTTATTCTATAATAAAAACATGTATGCATTTTATTTAGGCAGCACACAGGACGTTGATATTTTGAAGATGCGATCGATTGATTATTTATATTGGGAAGTAATTCGATGGGCAAAAGAAAATGACTTTAAAATGTACGATTGGATGGGCGCCGGCTCACCGGATAAGGAATACGGCGTAAGAAAGTTTAAACTTGAATACGGCGGCAAAATAACCGAACCGGGACGCTATTATAAAATCCATAATACGTTGCTAATGGATTTTGCAAAGCTTGGTTTGTGGCTAATTAAAAGAACTAAAAAGAGAATATAATGAATATACTTGTAGATATAGGTCATCCGGCGCATGTTCATTTATTGGTAAATCTGGCAAAAACACTCGCTGTTAAGCATATAAAGTTGTTCTTTACTGTTAAAGATAATAATCTGTCTGCTCAGGATTTGTTAAGCCATTACCATATACCTTTTGTAAAAATAGGTTCAAGATCCGACCGTATTGTAGGTAAAATACTGAACCAATTGAGATATGATTTCCGCATAACTAAGCTAATCCGGAGGAACAAAATTAAATTAGGAATAGGTTCTTCAATAAATCTGGCTCACGCATCAAAAATTACAAAGATTAAATCGATTGTACTTGATGATGATGATGACGAAGTTCAGCCTTTATTCTCGAAATTTGCGCATCCGTTTGCGGATACTCTTTTGTCTCCCGAATCATTAAAAGATAAAAGAAAAAAGAAAGACACAATTTATTATTCCGGTTTTCATGAGCTGGCTTATTTACATCCAAACAGATTTACACCTGATCCTTCAGTATTAAAAGATGCCGGTATTAGTGAAGGTGAAAAATATTTTATTCTAAGATTCAATTCGTTTAAGGCTCATCATGATATTGGTGTTCAAGGTTTATCGTTAGAGAAAAAAAGACGATTGATAAAACTATTGAGTGATTACGGCAGAATATTCATAACTACCGAAAGAGATATTGATCAGGAATTTGAAAGGTACAAAATCAATATTCCTCCGCATAAAATTCATTCATTTATTTATTATGCTGAGATGCTGATCGGGGACAGTCAGACAATGACTTCGGAAGCTGCTGTATTGGGCACGCCGGCAATTCGCAGCAATTCTTTCGTAGGCAGAATTTCTTATCTGGAAGAAGAAGAACATAAATATGGACTGACTTACGGATTTAAGCCTGACGAGACTGAGAAGATGTTTGCAAAAATAAAAGAGCTTTTACTTATGCCGGGACTAAAAGAAGAATGGCAAAAGCGCAGGCAGAAAATGCTCGCAGACAAAATTGATGTAACTGCTTTTCTTGTATGGTTTGTTGAGAACTATCCAAAAAGTGATAGTATTATGAAAGCTAATCCTGATTACCAATATGTTTTTAAATAAATCCCTGTTCCAATACCGTAAGTCTTACTAGAATTCATACAATCCTTAGAAGTAATAAAATGAAAATTATCTCGGTTGTCGGTGCGCGTCCGAATTATATGAAGCTGGCACCAATTACTAAACAGATTTCGGAATTAAGCAAACCTACAGATTACACTTCCGGCAGAAGACAGATCCAGCATTTGATTTGCCATACCGGACAGCATTACGACGAACAGATGTCTCAGATTTTCTTTAAAGAATTAGAATTACCAAAACCGGACTTTTATCTTGGAGTCGGCGGAGGTACCCAAGCTGAGCAAACCGGCAGAATAATGATAGAATTTGAAAAGATACTTTTGCACGAAAAACCGGATTTAGTAATTGTAGTCGGTGATGTTAATTCAACAATTGCATGCAGTTTGGCAGCAGTTAAGCTGGGAGTTAAAATTGCGCATGTTGAAGCAGGCTTAAGAAGCTTCGACCGCTCAATGCCCGAGGAAATAAACAGGGTGCTTACAGACTCAATCTCAGACTATTTATTTGTTACTGAAAGAAGCGGATTGAAAAATCTTAAACTCGAAGGAATAGAGCAAAGTAAAATTCATTTTGTCGGGAATGTTATGATCGACAGCCTGATATTCTATATGCCGAAGATTGAACGATCAAACGTACTAAAGGAAATCGGACTGAACAAAAATGATTATATCCTTGTAACGATGCATAGACCAAGCAATGTTGATAACGAAGAAAAGTTAATTGCTCTAATCAATATGCTTAATAAGCTGACTGAAAAAAGGAAGATATTATTTCCTCTTCATCCAAGGACATTAAAAAATATTGAACAGCTTGGATTAATGGGAAAGTTTTCTGAGAGTATCATTTTAACAGAACCGTTAGGCTACATTGATTTTATCGCATTGACTATGAATTCTGCATTAGTTTTAACCGACAGCGGAGGCATTCAGGAAGAAAGCACATTTCTCGGAGTTCAATGCGTTACAATCCGGTATACAACAGAAAGACCAGTAACCGTTGAGACAGGGACCAATCATTTGGCTGGCGATAATTTTTCAACTGCAGAAAGTTTAGCGGTTGATGTTTTAGAAGGAAGAAAGAAAAAAGGACTAATACCAGAGTTGTGGGATGGCAAAGCATCAAAAAGAATCGTCGAAATTCTTTTGAAAGAATTTGATGACTCAAGTTACGCTACTTTTGGAAATTTTGAATAATCGATTGCCTTATATCATTCCGCTATTCCAAAAGTTTATAATAATATTTTATGATAAAGATTTAATTTAAGATAATATGCATACTACTTTACAAGCACTGACAATTACGAGAGCAAGAAGTTTCCGTATTATAATGATTGCAGCAATAAGCGATTTACTGCTTTACATATTTTCCTTTGCCGTTGTATTGTTGATTAAAGAAGGCAGTTTAGAGAATTACATTTTCCAACCAAGCATGATATCTGCTTTTCTATTCTCCTGGGCATTCTCGTCCATATTAACCAGAAAGCACATTCGGCTCGCAGGCAGAACTTTTCTTGAAAATGTAAGAGCATTTTTCCTTTCATTCTTTATATTAATCGGAAGCATGTCTCTTCTTGCAGACCTTCAACTTGTACCAAGTATTTCAAGATTATTATTAATTGAATCACTCTTGCTTTCATTTTCTACCGAAATAATAGCACTCTGGCTTTTCATTCCGGCTATACATCTTTATAAAAAGAGAATAAGATTAATTAAGTCAAGAAAATTCTTTTTTATTGAATTAACGGTTCTGACTTTAACACTGTTATTATTCATTATCATTTACTTTGGATTCTTCAATCTGTATGATGATTTGATAATGATGTTAGCCGGTATCTATCTGATCTGGTTTATCTCATCTGTATTTGTACACCAATATAGATTGAACTTTAAGCAAAACTATTGGAGTTATATCGGCAGTTTTATAAAAAGCTACTTTATCTTTACAAGTCTGCTTTTCTTCATGCTGTTCATGTTTGATATAGATTTTAATATAAAAATAAATTTAGCTGTCTATTCATTAATTTATCCGGTATGGTCCTTCCTTATTTTCTCGCAGCTTTATTTTTTGAGAATTCCTAAGAAGACCGACGAATCGAGGCTAATCTTGCTTGAGAATAATAAAGTATCGGATAACCTTATAAACTTAGAAAAAATTTCCGGGATAAATTTCAATGAGTCTGAAGCAAAATTAAATTTAGAAGAATCCTTGAGGCACAAATTAAAAGATATTTATTTAAACAGGTTCCCGCGTCTTTTCGAATTTATCAACTCTAAAATTAATCTTAACAGTATTAGCCTGAATAAGTCGGTCTTTCTGCGCTCAAGCGATATTTACAATGTTGAAATACTTCCTAATAACCGCCTGGAATTGTTCATGAATCTTCATGAATTAAATGATCTGAGAAGAATAAATTCCTACTTAAGCGAGGTAAACAATAAATTAATTGAAGACGGAATATTCATCGGTAAATTCGAAACTATTAAATTCAGGTATAGGAAGTACATTACAAAATATCCTTTCTATTTCGCGATTGTGTTTTTCCTCCTGGATATTTTCTGGTCAAGTATTATTCCCAAAGTCCCGTTTATGAAAAAAATATTTTTCTCGGTTAACAATGGAAAAGGCAGGCTTCTTTCGACGGCTGAAGGAATCGGCAGGCTTTATTACAACGGGTTTAAGCTAATAAGCGGCTTTGAGCTAGATAATTATTTTTACTTTATTGCACAGAAAAACGGAAGTCAATTTAAAGATGAAAATCCTTCCTACGGAATGTTGTTCAAGATGAGAAGGGAAGGCAAGGATGGGAAAGATATATTTGTTTACAAGCTTCGAACAATGCATCCGTATTCGGAATACATTCAGAAATTTGTTTATGATATTAATAATCTTGAAATAGGCGGTAAGATAAAAAACGATTTTAGAATTACCGTATGGGGAAAACTTTTAAGAAGGTTATGGATTGACGAGCTTCCGATGATTATCAATCTATTCAAAGGAGACATAAAGCTTGTAGGTGTTCGACCTTTGAGCAAGCATTATTTAAGCTTGTATACAGAAGAGCTTCGTGAAAAGCGAAGGAAGTTTAAGCCGGGTTTGCTGCCGCCGTTTTATGCAGACATGCCGCGCACAATCCAGGAGATAATTGAATCGGAAACAAGGTATCTGGATGCTTACGAAAAAAATCCGTTCTTAACGGATGCAAAATATTTTATAAGAATATTAAGCAATATTTTGATCAAGAAAAAGAGAAGCGCCTAATTGAATTCAGTTGAAGAGCCGTAGAACAAGAGCAAATTTGAAAGCTTGAAATAGATGTTCTTTTAAAAAGTAAACTTTGATAAAAGAGTTAAATAATTATTTATAATGTATAATATAAGTAAATTATTATACTATGTGAAAAGAGGGACAAAAATGGATCAACAATTACAAGTTTTTATCGCTGTTGTAGAGCATAAAAACTTTTCAAGAGCCGCAGAGAGTTTGCATATGACCCAACCAGCTGTCAGCCAATACATTAGACAACTAGAAGAACA
>JAJYSI010000054.1 GCA_021793635.1 Bacteroidota bacterium | reverse complement strand
TACCTAAAAATATTTTTCTTTTTTCATCTAGTGAAAAGTTAAATATTTTTTGGGTGAGATGCTATTGCACAATTTGAAACCTTACGCGTAAACTTGAATTCTTTATTAATCAAAAAGAGAGTAGATAACTTTCATACATATCATCATTGCTATTATGTCTTACTCAACAGTCAACCGTAGGTAATTGAGTATGCCAGTGCCTCGACCCAGGTTTTTTACCTCCCCATTATCGTTAACATCTCATCATTAGTTATCTACTCTCTGAAATCCTTTAACTTGTTATCCAAAATATAAACTTCTTTTTAACGCTCATAAAATTTTATATGAGTAGAATTATCGAGATTTTCACTTCCGATATAATCTTCCTGATCCATCGATATTAAATAGTAACGTCGGTCATAAGGATCCTCCTCAGTATATAATGAAGTGCCCTTATCCTTTCCTTCATCATCGATTTCGTCTGGAATTTTAAAATATTTAACAAGCTTATCATCAACATTAGACCAATCAGACTTTTTTATTTTCCAGTACAAACATACGGTAGGTTTATCTACCGAATCACCTTCCATCACGCTCTGCCGCACGCCTAATAGCGTTTCAACATCAGATCGACTTAGCATTGCGCGTAGTGAAACGCAATAAGCAATAGAATTAATGGTTATATTGGAATCCTTGTCAACCCAGTTCTTGTTTATGAATTTCCAGCATTGTATCACGTAATTGATTTTATCATTACATATTCCTCTACTATTTCGTTGAGCAAATTTAATGTACTTATCCGTAGATTCATCTAATTTTGAATTCTCATATTTTTGCAAGAACAAATTATGAATCGAATCGTCTTCTGCTGCTAAAACGGAATCCGTTATTGATGCAGCCGAAAGTTTAGTATAACTCGGTCTCGATGTAGCACTCGCTAACAGCAAAAACAATAATCCGAAATTGAATAGCATGGCTGTTATCGTCAAAAAGTTTGAATTTAAATAGTTCTTCATCCTTCAATCCTTTCATTAATCATTAGCAGATCATCAATCCTTTCTTTTACAATGTTTTTATGGCTACTTCTATGATATCTTTTAAAATCGGTACCGCCACATCGGCAGACGCATTATATTTCTTTGTAAGCGCCTCAACCTTCAGTGTGTAAAAAAATATTCTATTATTCTTCCATGAAAACGCTCCCGTGCAGCCAAACTGATTCCAGTTACCAGTACCTGTTTTGTTATAAATTTTCAGACTTCCATTTTTCAAATCTGTTTTTATAATATCCGATTTTAACAGTCCCTTTGATGTTCCTTCTAAAGCGTTAGAGAGTAATCCTCTCATAATCTGCGGTACCGCTGGATCGATTACCTGAATATGAAGCGGAAGGTTATCGGCAACATACATTTCCCCAGTTTCTTCGTTCTCGGCAGATTTGATAAATCGCAGATCGTGAATTTGCCCATCACCAATGAACGTCATAAAAAATCTGAGCAAGTCTGATTCTCTAATGTTTTGTGCCCCAAGTGCAAGGGAAGGGTACTGTTTCAAATGAACTTCATAGAGACGACAGAAATCGATCACCGGTTTCAGACCTACTACTTCATTGGCAATATAGAGTGGGGGCGCGTTAAACGAATGAGCAACTGCAATAGCTGCCAAAGCCATTTTTCCCTTATATCTATCTCTTACTACTTTTCTACTATTGGGATATTTGAAAATAAGTGGAAGCTGAATGTTCTCAAAACCGTTTTTCTTTCCTTCTCCTATAAGCTTATTAATCCAAAGTCCGTACACAACCACTTTGAACCGAGATGCCGGAAGGCTGGATTTGCTGAAGAGATCGTCGTACGAACCTATTCGGTTACTCCCCCGCACAATATAACTCAAAACTTCACCGTCTTGATTGGTAAGTAGAAAAGAGACATGGAGAATCGATCCGTTTCTTGCAGCGTAATATTCCTCTTGTGAGATAAGCTGACCAATTCGGTCATTCAATTCCTTATCTAAAGTTGTATAAATTGCGAGACCATCTCTGAGATCAAATTTTATATTAGGTGTACCATATATTTCATCGAGACAATGATCAACGTATACTCCGGAATACGGGACATTGGAAATATGCAGCCGCAATGTAGGAATAAATAATTGCTCATCAATAATATGAGCAGACTGCAATCTCCTTACGTACCTATAGAATCTTCCGTTTGCATCCTTTCGTCCCGGCAAAACCGCTACAAGATAAACGATCTCATTTAATGCGAGCTGGGCTGGTGTCTTTCCAAAATAATATTCGGCAGCGTTATAAATTCCACAAGGACCAGCAAAGCTGGCTATGTTAAGATACGTCTCCAGAATTTGTGCTTTGCTAAGGACAACGTTCATCTTTAGACCAAGCATCATTTCAGTAAGTTTTCGGTCAAGGGTCGAGTCGCGCCTCCCTGTCCAATACCGGACTAACTGCATCTCCAGGCCACTGCCACCTCCTTCCCACTTTGCAATTCTCGTTATAATTGAGGGGAGATCAAAGCCAGGTGTCTGATAGAAATTCCCGTCTTCAAAAAAGACCACTAAATCCCGAATTGTTTTGGGAATTTCGGTCAGCGGCATATAAACCGGATGGTCATCATGAAAAATTGTTTTCCCATTTCTGTCGTAAATAACCCACGCGAAACTTTGTTGTTTTGCTTTTTGTACCAGCCATGTTGGATTGGGTGTAATGAACCAATATACAATAAATACTGTTAGAAAAATCAGAAATACTATTAGTAAAGAGTATAATATTTTTTTATGCTTTTTCATTTAACTCTTCCAGATACCTCAACCGCGGCATGAAAGAATTTATTGTTTCTTTTAGCTTCCGAGGTCCAATGAATTTATCAACATTCTTATGGGTTTCCGTTCTCTTATTATTAGTTAAAAGTTCAATACTTTTGTATGCTTCTTTTTTATTTTTCAAAAAGTATTCATAAAAGTTCCTCAATATTTTTCTTTCATCGGTCAACGATATATTTTCAAGCTCTACTCTTGAATTGAAATTTTGCCCGGTCACTTTCACAAATAAGCTCCCCTTTCGAAATACAGAAGACTTAGGTGTTAGAAGAAGACATAAAAGAATTGTGTTTAGATCTTCCGGTTCTGGCTTCCCGTGAATCCGGTGTCTCGGCGGGAAAACGTCCGCCAAGTCACGAAGTGAATTATATAACGGTGGAATGCCATCAATCAGATTAATTGCAGAGTGTAATTTATTTGAAATCTTTTGAAACAAATTAATCTCGTTTGCGAAGGCAGCAACCCAGAAAATAATCCTCAGCTTATTATCTTCACTTCCCGAAAGCCGAATAAATTCTGGTTGAATAATATCGAATTTCCTTTGGAGTCGAATTTTGAAATTTTCAAGGAATTTCGGATTTGCTTTTGAGAGATGTTCACTTTCAATGATAATCCCTTCCCGTTGTTTGGCTTTATTCTCAATCAAGAAACCTCGTTCTTTCGTGATATTTAGTAAGAATTGTTCAAGCAGTACTTCGAACTGTTTTTCAACCGTTCTTTCTATCTTATTGGCACGTGACAGTTCATCAAAGAGAACATCATCTGTTTCAAGAATTTTTTCGACCACTTCTTCAAAGCCAGGAATTGTTTCACATGCGGCTTTATCTTCCTCCATAAAGGAAGAAAATGTGTGTAAGCCTTTTTCCAGTTCTTTTAATACAGAACCGCAAATAGCTTGCTTTAGTTTGGATTCAAGCTCAAATGAATTTACCAATCTCCTTTTCAGCTTATGGTAAAACCGAATCGTAGCGAACTTCTGTTGCTTATAATAATTTAAAAGATAACCGGCTACCGGAAAAGAAAGTTTTTCTGACTCCTCGGTAATCCATTTCAAGATGTCATCTAATAATTGTTTAGTCCGTACATAACCAAATTCTTTCACTAACGTATATATTCTCTCTTTCACAATAGCAACGTCCTCGACAATATGAGAGAGAGCTACATTACTCAAGTCTCCTTGCAATCCTTCCTTAAATTGACCGTAATCTGAACTGTGTTCAACCGCTTCGGTAAGTCCGCCGATCAAATTGTAACGCCCGAAGTTTATAATACCTTCGACAGCTTCCATTATTTCGGATGAACGTTTTCGCAATTCTTCACCGGATAAAGATGCAGAGTGGTTACCTTCCAATAAACGCTTTTTTAAAATCGCCATAAGTTCTTTTGTAAAATCATTTTTTAATTCTAGAATATCTTTCGCATAAGGATCGATAATCAAATACGGACGGGACTTCTCTTGTTGATTTATTCTATTTATCAAGTCCGCAGATATTAATTGATGATGTTTGGGTAAAAAATCCAGGGTCATTTGCACCGTTTTTTCATTCGGCGTAAGGATCACGGAAAATGGATCAATACAGTCAATAGTTTCAGTCGTCATAAAGATTTCATAAATTTTGCGTTCGCCGATTTCATCCTCGGTTGCCGAAAGAGGGAAAACAAACTTTATTTTACCTTTATCAATCGTCCCGTTTTCCACATTGTCGATAAGGTGCGAGTACCCGGCAGTGCCCGTCGCCCCTGGAGGGCTAATTACCACAAGTGTGTTACCATTTGTCAGTTCGCGTATCTTGCGATTAAGATTTTCGTCCTTCTTAAATGACTGGTACCCGTGAATCGATTTCCGCGCGAATCCGATGCCATCATTAGCGCTATCAACGCCGTTATTCAGACGGTGTACCATGAGGGACAAATTGTCTTTGCCAATTTCATTAACTGAGTCTTCGCTATCGATTAAAAGAGTTCTGCTATGGTTAATCGAGCCGGCAATTGGGGCAATTTTTGCAATCGGTGTTGTCCCAATAAAAATTCTGTTAAAATTATCCATATCTCACCTCGCTTATTTCATCGTTTGATAATTCTTGAATCAATAACCTTTGCAATTGGGGTTGGTATTCAATTGAGCATAAATTCATATCTTTTATAAAAACATCCGCTCCGGTGCTATTGCCGATGGTAACTGCGTTTTTCTCTGCCGGGAAGGACACGATTCGTTTGTTCTTCTTCTGTACAACAAATTGCAGTGTCTCCAACGCTCGATGCTTATTTCTCCTCTGTTTGAAGATTATTATAAGTAGTACCATTATTAAAATTACGACTGACGCAGCAATACCGGAAGTAATAATAGCTTCGCGCTTATGCCTTTTGTAGAAGGAATCAAAAAGATTTTCCGGCCGCGTAGAGAATTTTACCTGTTCGGGTTTGCTCAAACTTTGCAGAGAAAGTTGCAGTGCCTGATTTTGTCCGTCGTCCGGTTTGAAGTCCGAAATCATTATGGAAAACCGGTGTTGTTTACTGAGTGTATAAAAAATATCGGAAAAATTTGTGTGTTGATCATGGAAATTGATTCTTTTAAAAATGGAATCAATTTGAGAGAGCGTTCTTACTTTTCCGAGGCTCCGAACGGAGTCACCGAAGATAAAAATTTCGGGCTGCTTGAGAGTATCAGTACCAGCGAAATTTAAAAGATATTCTGAAACAAGTTTTTTGACTTGAGGTTCATACGGTCTCATTGATTCAGAATTATCGATCCCAAAAGTCTGCGCCATAATTACCTTTGAAATAAAAATAACGAGGAAGACACTCAGGTATATTTTATGTCCGTCGAATCGAATAGCTTTCGCTTTGCCAGCGGGCTGCAATTGTTTATCAAACTTTTTTGCTTGCCGAACTCTTTTAACAAAGAAGAATATTATCAGTGAGGGAACCAAAATCATTAATGCTTTCACTCCCACATCGAATGCTTTGACAAAGATTGGTGTCTTGTCAATTCCCGCATCAACACTTGAACCACTTAAACTTTGAGTTTTAATGTCAGCAACAGATGGAGATGGAAACGTCCCGAAGGCGATCGGTATTATCTTACCGTTAGGCACTTCGTTATTGATATTAGAAGTAAGTCTATCTAAATATTGATTGAATACTACTTGGGACGTTATTACATTATTCCTTTCGGCTTCGCCGATCGCTCGGCTAATTCTATCTAAACTTGAAACTGCTATTGGGGAAACAAAAACATCGGAAGTACTTCGGGAAATTATTACGTAATTCGTATTCTCTCCCGTATTAAAGCTCATCAAATAATCAGTGATGGAAAGATTTTTTTCCTCCGCTTTTGCAATAAAAGTTGAAGGCTGAATGATCTCTATTATTGTTGTAGCCTGCGCTCTAACGATGTTAGGGAAAAGTAAAGTAATAACAAGCAGAAAAGGGGAAAAAATTTTTGCTGATCGTAACTGTATCCATAATATTTTCATTGTTCAATTCGCTCCTTTCTAAAAATTATTTAGTACTAACCAAGCTAATTGCCATTCAGTGCCAGATGTGCAATAGATATGCCATTAATAAAAGTCAAATAGGAGTTGTAAAAACGCTTTAAAAGCGAATTGAAGACTTAACTTACGAACGAATAAAAAGAGAAGTGTAAGTTATCAATTATTTGCCGTAAGCGAATTTTTATTATTTCGTGTCAACAATAAATAGCATTCACTGAGGCGAAGTAAAAACAATTTTGATTTCAGATGCATATAATTTTTTGTTAATAGATAATTCTATTACTTCTATAATCTCAAGAGCCTTGTCATAGCATCAAATGCAGTTAAATTATGGGGGCTTGTATTATTTTAAATTCTATGGTAAAGGTGAGACAGTTCATTAAAAATCATTAAAAGAAAGGATTTAATTATGCAAATAAAATCGCAATTGAGCGCGAATCTTGCAAGTAGAGTAATGGGAAATAATTTCTTCGGAATTGATGATTGGGAAAATCTTTTTTTTCCAGTAATTAAATTCACAAAGCAAGAAAGAGAAGAACTCAGCATTTTACCTTGGGATAAAACAGTTCTGGAGAGTCGATGCCCTTTTACAAAAGGGAAAAAGGTGGGGGAAACTCATTTTGCTTTTTTAGCAATTGACAAGTTGCCTTCGGGTGATTCGTTGACAATAGATAATCTAGCATTACTAAATAGAATACATAAAAGGGTGAAACGTGATGTTCTTAATGATTATTTGGAAGGGAATTTAATATTACATGATGAGGGTAAATTATACGAGTATGTCGGAACAAAGAAAATTGTTAAAGACTTTTCGGTTTACTATTCAAATGAGAAAAATCGTTTAAAAAATCAATTTGAAAGTACTCCAGGAAATGTATCAAGACGTTTTGAAGCGACTGAAACTTGCCGATACAGATGGTATCTTATGCCCTTGCAGTTGTCCGAAAAGTTTTATGTATTAAAAGACCCGCTCCGCATAGAACAAACAAATAAGGATTCTATTCCAAAATACTATGGAAAGACACTGGCTGTGGAAGAAACTCTCAAACTTTTCTTGTACTTCCTAAAATCTCGCAAATGCTTATATGGCAAAAGAAGGTATGCAATTACAATGAGTACAGTGCGGTATCCGTCCGATTTGTTAGATCATGTTTCGGTAGGAAATTATAGCCCGCATGATGGACCCTATTTCTTCTTTAGGGGTATGGAACGACCTTTATCCGATTGGGATGCATTTGAAAGAATAGAGCAAATATTTCCTGATGATATGGGTGTTCTCTGCTCTCTACATTTAGGGAGAACTAGAATGCCTTTATATTAGAGCTGAACACATGTTATTTAGACCGTGAACTTTTCACGGTCTTTTTACATATGTAGATACTAGTTATGTTTTACTCTTTTCATTTAGGAATTTTCTTGCTTCTTCGTGCATCCATTCTGGAAAACCATTCTTCTCATTAAGAATCATCAAATTATGATGGGCTAGCATGTATTTTATTACGTGAGGACACAATTCTTGGATTGTATCTTCAGTAAGGGAATTTAATAAGTTATTAAATTTCTTAAGTTTGTTCTGCAGACCTTGCGTTTTATTATTGCCCCCAATGCCAAATTTAGTTGCAAGAATATTAGGCAAAGGTGACTTGTCCTTTAGTATGTTTTCCAATTCAGTCAAATCACTTATGTAGTGTCGAAATTTTTGTTGAATGTTATCTGGTATATTAATAGTTGACGATTGATTTGAATGTTTAATAGAATCGGAATAGAGTGACGAATTGTTATTAAAGACATGATTAACATCATCTATCGTTATTTTTACTTTAGAAAGCTCAATTGTTTCCTGTGGAGCTTGACGATATCTACGTTTCGATACTTGTATAATTTTACCTACTAGACCTGCCCCCCTACCTCCATCTCCGAGCAATATTCTACCTAAAGGTTTGTTTTGAATTGAAATAATTTTGTTTGCAAAAAAATCCAAGGGATCAGATTCAAATATACAAGATGTTTTTTCTGCCCTACTTTTTATTATTTCCTTTATCGACTCAATATCTTTCGGAAAGTCAATTTGGATCTCTGGAATACTCCAGTCAAGGATAGGAAATTGTTTTCCAATTTCTTGTTCTGTATTACGAGTAAATATCCATTGTATTTTAAGATTCCTTGGTCTATTTAATTTTTTTATCTCAAAAGTAGAGTCATTATTATTAACATAATTAGCAAATTTTATATACTCACGAAATTTTAATCCAAAATCCCTCCAATCAGCAGCATATGCTCCATCGGCAATCTGTGTAATAGCTTGAAAATGGAAATCATCACAACGTACAATACGCACTTTACGATCAGTGGTGTTCGAGGTGCTTTCTCTATATACTTTTTCCTTAACAAATTTCTCCAACTTATTCTTCCAATTACCGGGTTTTTTGGTTGTGACAAGGTCCTCCATATCTCGTAAGTTAAATTCTATTACCTCTGCATTCATCCAATTCTCAATTTCCCTGACAATACTTGATTTACCAGTACCGGTTTCACCTACTAGTTGAAATGCAGAACTGAATTCTGGTCTAAGGCTTTCTTGAAATTTATCATACTTTCCTTCTTTCCAAAGATAGAATGGTTCAATATACCCCCAAATATCTTCGAGTGCATTTCCTATTCCTCTGAATCCCTTCTCTTTTTCCATATGGATAACAAATCCCGATACACTATTCTTAAGTTTTAACTGAGACTGGATGTTCTTGTTATTTTCGTATTCATTCACAGAAGCTGCTAAAATGTCATCGAGTACGCGATAAATAAAAGGATTCTTCTTGTATAGTCTTTCTCTCTTTCGGTTAAGAACCTTCTCAATCTCTTCAGAAAGTTCATTTCTAGCATAATTGGAAAGCCCTAGTATAACTGTGTCGTTCCATGATGGAAAAGATTGTATCTTTTTCAAAACTGTAAGTGTAGTATCGTGAATATGCGACTTTCGCTCTACTCCAGCTATTTCATTTAATAATATATCTAATGTCATTACCTTAGGTCCTACATTGATTAAATCAACCATCTTTTCAAGGACTTTATGATCATAACAAAGTCCTAAACATTCAAAGGATTTGGATTTAATAGCAGCATCAATTATTTTATTCATATCCTCAATGTCGTCCTCAACTACAACTAAATCTACATATCCAATATTTTCTTTGCCATTATCTAAATTAGAAATGGTGATTTGCTCTCCATATTTTTTGATCAAGCCGCGTTCACTGTTTAAATATTCTGAAGCGTACCCTTCTCCTATAGTAATATCAGAAGAATTTAAAATATAAAAAAATATTTTCATCTAAATCTCCGTTTATTAAACATAATTAATGAATTCTTCACGATGTTATCGGTAAGTAAAAACTCAGAAGAGCGCCTTTTGGTTTATCTGTATTACGTAATTCAAAGTGACGTCCTGAATGTTCTAACGCACCTACCATCAAGAGTTGTTTTTCAATTATCATAAATCCTAGCCCCGATGCATCTATATCTGCATTGTCAGCAATTACACTTATCCCCGCGCCATTAATTACCTGGCGTGAGAATAGCTCGCCGTTATTCCAAATATTAAATTTACAGTAAGGTCTACTATCATATGAGTTGACTATTGAGTCTATACTGATTTCTATTTCTAAGCTTTCCTCAGATGATGAAAGTTTTTTGGTGGTCAAGGCATCTACTGAATTTCTTATAATTTCTTGAAGTACAGTTGTTAATTTTTCTTTATTCACTTTAATATTAATTGGTTTCTCACATTTCCAATTTATTACTACGTTACTATCTGTAACAAAATCATTAGTGCCGAGAAATATCTGTTTTAAAAAGTTATCTGAAATTTCACAACAGGTATCAACTGATTCATTATTAAAAAGAGCTTTGTATGAGGAGAGTAAAACAGATAAACGTGCAACGAATTTTTCAATTGTATCACTTGCGTTTAATAATTCTTCTTTCACCTTTGAATAAGGCTTTGTTTCAATTTTTTCAGCAAGATCTACAAGTGGTTCTTCTAGTAATCGTCTTAATATATTTCTCAAATCATGTAATATCCAGCTTTCAACATGCAACATTGCACTATTAAGTACTGCGGGTTTTATTCCTCTAATTTTCCTAAAAAAGAAGTTTAATTCATTAACAACTTCTGTAATTTCTAATTTAGTTTGATATGGAACTTGTTGGGTAAAGTATCGGTTCGATCCTAAACCAATCACCATTTTTCTACCATCCGGAAGTTCAATGATATTTTTTTCGCTTTGATTTTTATTAAACTCGAAACTCATTACTTTCACTTCTTCAAAAGGAAAAATTGCTGTTGCCCTGTTCCAAGATTCGTTTATCTCGGATATTTGTGTAATTGTATTTCTACGACTATATAAATTTAATACTTCATCACCAAGCCATCCAAGATAAGCTTTTGAAATCAAAAATCTGAGTTTATCAGAAATATGCGGTATTAACATTTGATAAACATATATATTATGCAACCAATCCTGATGACTTTGTCGTTTGTAAGACCTTCTTGGAAATGTAAAAAGAGCAATAAAAGGAATCCCAGCAACATGAATGGGAATATAGAATGGGTAGGGATAAGGTGTTAATTGATTATAAATTATCGCTTCTGCTTTTTGTCTCCATATGTCATTGTTCGAATCACCAGAATAATCGACTCCTTTACTCGCTCGACTAATACTATAATCAACAACACCAGATGCAAATACGGTGTCACTAATCGATCTGGCATTCACGCCTAAAGGGCTTTCAATGAAACGAAAAAAACTTTCAGGGTCTTTTCTAAGTAACTTCACAAGCTGATGTTGATATATTCCTTCAATCTTTTTTCGACTCCTTTTTTGCACCCACTTGTAAATATCCTTTTGTTGCTGTGTTGAAAGAATTAACTGAGCAGTATAATTGAAATAACCACGTCTTAAATCAAAAACCTGTTCAGGATATCTTATTACAAAAAACAAATTAGACCATGGGGTTACAATATTTTGATTGGCGTAATGAAGTAATGACGCTTTATCAAATCCACTGAAAACATCATCAACTACCCCTCTCATAGTCTTTACAAAATGTTCTTTTTCCCAATCTTTCATTAAAGGTTGAAAAAGTTTGTTCTTTAAGGATACATTTTCAACTGTTTCC
>JAJYSI010000053.1 GCA_021793635.1 Bacteroidota bacterium | reverse complement strand
CAATGATGGCAAGAAACAAGTAAGTGTCAAAATTATAGCTAAATCAGAATCAATAGAGAACAATGTCATTAATTAAAAAGACTAACGTGGCTCAAGGCGACAGCGTATTCGCATTCAGCTTTTTAGAAAATATAGAGTTGGTTGTTCCCCCGACAAGGAAGTCGGGGCAGGCTGTTTTAAGTATCTTGTTCAAGGTAGTTGTGCTATGAAAGTTTTTTGTAATTATAAAAATTATTAACAAGTGCGGCTTTGTTTCTCTGGGCATATTACCGTTATCGACAATATTTGATATGCATAAATATAAACGATATATTTGTCGTAAAACAATTATGGAGGATATATGACGACAGTAAAAATATCACCCAAGTATCAAGTTGTAATACCAAAAGAAATACGTAATAAATTAAAGTTGAGACCTGGTCAAAAGATGCAAATTCTACAATTTGGCGAAAGGATAGAATTTATCCTTCTCAAAAATATTAAAGAAGCGCGTGGCTTTCTTAAGGGTATTGATACTAATATTGCTAGAGAGAAGGATAGGCTATGAATTTGGTTGATTCTTCTGGGTGGTTAAGCGAGAATACTCAAGGTCTGGGCTACGCCTTAGCCACAACGTATAGACTAAATTTTTCATTGATTTCGACTTATTGTAAAACTAATAATTATCTTACTTTATGTAATTTTTACTTGATAAATATAAAAAGAGGGGTTATATTGGATTATAAATTTTAAAAATAGGAGTATTCATGAAACAAAAATTTCTAGCGTTTCTTGCTATCTCTTTATTTTCAATGCTCTTTTTCTCATGCACTGCGAATAAAGAAATAGCAAAAGATGAAAAGTCAAAAACTGAAAATAATAGTCTTCAAAAAGTTGGAATAGTGTCCGAAATGTTAGAGCAAGCGCGCCAATACTACGTGGTTGCTTTAGCAAAAGAGGAAAAAAACAGTACAAAAGAGACTGTTGCAAACTATGAGTCGGCTCTAAGAATCATAAATAACCTCAGTTATTATCCCGGAATTGAACAAAATGAAGCTTATCTTGAACTTCAAAACTCAATAATTGATGACTATAAAAAATATGTAGATAGCCTACCGGAACTTCCTAGCAATGTATCCTTCGCTGCTTTGGAAGAATGGATGGGAAAATCTTTACCCGAAATAAAGGGTACCCCCGTTGCAAAATCCGGAGAGACAAAAAAAGTTGAAGTAAAATCAGATTTCCCATTAGTCATGAATTCTTATGTTGAACAATGGGTAGACTATTTTACCGGACGTGGTAGAGACCACATGCAGCTATGGCTTGAAAGATCAGGCAGATATTTCCCGATGATGAAAGAAATTTTCCAAAAGGAAGGTCTTCCAAAGGAACTAATTTATTTAAGTATGGTTGAAAGCGGTCTTAACCCGACGGCACGTTCCTGGGCAAATGCTGTTGGACTATGGCAGTTCATTAAATCTACCGGTCATTTATACGGGCTTCAATCGGACTTCTATTATGACGAAAGAAGAGACCCTCAAAAAGAAACAATAGCTGCGGCAAGACATTTAAAAGATTTATATAATGATCTTGGTGACTGGTATTTAGTTTTAGCAGCATATAATGCAGGTGAAGGTAGAATAACCAGAGCAGTTAGCCGGGCTGGCGCAAATGATTTTTGGACGGCAAAAGAGTATCTTCCGAAAGAAACAAGAAGCTATGTCCCCCAATTTATTGCTGTAAGCCTAATTGCAATGAATCCTGCTAAATACGGATTCACGAATATTTCGCTTGATAAACCTTTTGATTGCACTACTTATAATGTAAAGGGAGGTATTGATCTAAATTATCTTGCAAAATCTGCTGGTGTGGACGTGGAAACACTGCAGGAAATGAATCCTGAACTAACTCAGATGGCAACACCGGCGAATTTCCCGGGTGGTTATCCGTTAAACATTCCAAAACTTTCTGCCGAATCTTTCGCTTCAAATATGACTAACATTCCTGAAAGCGCAAAGAGAAGTTATCTTGTACATGTTGTTAGAAGAGGTGAAACTTTAACAAGAATAGCAGCTCGTTACGGAGTTTCTAAATTTGAACTTGCGGATGCTAATAATATTTCTGTAAGAACGAGGTTATATCGCGGTGTAAAACTAAGAATTCCTATTACAAGTCTTTCAAATTCTGACGTTGCATATAATACAAACACACAAAGCGCAGAAGACAATTTAACTAATAGTGCAACTGAGGTAGCTGCGGATAATTCAAACGATGAATATGTTTCTCCATATATTGCTTTGAATAAGAGCGAAAAAATTGATTCGTCGTCTGAAAATGTTGCCTCTAATATGGTTGTCCAACCAGGCAACGATGAAAATACTACTGACAACACAAGCGAAACTGAGGTAGCTAAAAATGCACCGGTAACGACAGAGGGATTATCTCCCGTGAATTATAAGGTAAAGAAAAACGATAATCTTCTTGGTATTGCCGATCTTTTTAATACAAGAGTGAGCGATATAAGAAACTGGAATAACATCTCTTATACAAGAAGTATTGTTGTTGGGCAAAATTTAGTAATCTATGTACCTACAGATAAAAAAGATTTTTATGCAAGTCTCGATAACCAAACATCACTTGAAAAGTCTTCTCTGAAATCAGCGGTTGTTAAAGCTGATAAAGAATGGATTTATCACAAAGTTAGAAGAGGCGAAAGTCTATATTCAATCGCAGTAAGGTTTGGTGTTGACGTTAATGCATTACGTGATTGGAATAATATTCCCGGCAATAAGATTGTTGCTGGTAAGGAATTAAAAATTTACACAGACCACTCACTAAATTATGTTGCGGAAAGTGAAGAAGCTGCTTTTAACAAAACTTCAGTTTTCCGATACAAAGTAAAAAGAGGCGAAAGTTTAAGTGAGCTTTCAGTCAAATTTGGAGTTCCTTCAGTTGCTATAAAAAGATGGAACCATATCGTTGGTAATAGACTGACTGCTGGCCAATTCGTTAAAATATATACAAATAACCACATCTCCTCTCTTGGTGATAACACGTATAAAACTTCCGCAAATATTAACTACTATACTGTAAAACGGGGTGATGCCATAGGTGAAATTGCGGATAAATTTAAAGTACCGATTTCAAATATCAGAAAGTGGAACGGATTAAGAAGCAATAAGATTGTTGCAGGCAAGCGATTGAAAATTTATTCTGATGCAGATGTAAATGATATTCCAAATAACAGCAGCTTTACTTCTAATATTGAAAGTTATAAGATTAGAAAAGGCGATACAATTGGAAGGATTGCGGAAAAGTATCATGTTCCTGTTAAAAACCTTAAGAAAATGAATGGTATCAAAGGAAGTGAAATCACTGCCGGAGAAACATTAAAAATTGCGAAAGTATCATCAAAGAGAGAACTTAGCCATCGTAAAGAGGTTTCAAAAAGAGCCCCGAAATTTCATAAAGTAACCCGCGGTGAGTCACTTTATTCAATTGCTAAAAGTTATGGTCTTTCGGTTAATGAATTAAAATCGCTAAATAAAATTGCAGGTAATGAAATAAAAATCGGACAAAAAATAAGACTCGAATAGCAGTAATTAACGAATATTAACGGAGTTTGAAACCCGATAAATTTAAATAACAAATCAATTATAAACCATAAGCTGTTAGGGGTGTTGTCCCGAGTTAATCGTGATGACTGAGAACAAACCCTAGAACCTGATCTGGATAATACCAGCGTAGGGAAACGGGCTATAGAGTAATTAAGTACTTAGCCGTTTATAAACGGCTATTTTTTTTCCTAGGAGGAAATATGAAATACTTAGTTGCTCTTTTTATCTTATTTAGTTCTTGCATACTGGCGCAGCAGATTACACTAAAAGGGAAGATATATGATTCGCAAACTAAACAACCTTTACCTGATGCAAATGTTATTGTTTTAGGCAAATTACTAGGTACTACAACCCAGACAGACGGGTCATTTCATATAAGTGGCGATATATATCCAAAAGATTTTTTGGTTATAAGCTATGTTGGTTATGAGACTCAAAAAATTTTACTAACCACCGGGAATATTAAAAAAGAATTTTTCATCAATTTAATACCGGAAATTATTCCTTCGCAGACAATTCTTGTAGAGGGAAGTTTGGGAAAGCAGGGGACTTCGCCATTGGCTTTCGAAAAAATAACTCGTAAGCAGATCAATGAAAATTATACAATCCAGGACATTCCGGAATATTTGGGCTCGCTTCCGTCGACTACATTTTACTCGGAAAATGGAAACGGTATCGGCTATAATTATTTAAGTATAAGAGGATTTGACCAGCGGAGAATTTCCGTTTCTGTAAACGGAATTCCTCAAAACGATCCGGAAGATCATAATGTTTATTGGTTAGATTTTCCCGATTTGCTTTCAAGCACGGAAGTGATCCAAGTTCAGCGCGGCGCTGGCTCCGGTATTGTAGGCTATCCTGCAATTGGGGGAACGATAAATATTATTACTTCGACTTTTTCCAATACGCCACAAATAAGCCTTTCTGCCGCTGCCGGAAGCTATAATACGAGAAAGTACAGCGCATCTTTTTCAAGTGGTTTAATCGATAGAAAATATTCCATTTACGCAAAGCTCTCCCAAATTTTAAGCAGCGGTTATAGAAACGGTTCATGGACAAACTTAACTGCTTATTACCTTTCAGCGGTTAGGTATGATAAAAATTTAACAACTCAAATTAATTTTTACGGAGGTCCTATTGCCGACGGTTTAGCATACAACGGTCTGCCAAAGTTTGCTATTAAAGATGTGAACCTTCGAAAGGCAAATTATTCTGATTGGGGCGAAAGTGATAATTCCTACACATACACTGTCTTAAGAAGACCGTCTGAGATTGAAAATTTTTCCCAACCTCATTTTGAACTATTAAATGAGTACAGGATAAATAAAAATACAGTCTTTAATTCTGCCGCATTTCTTGTTATAGGAAATGGTTTTTTTAATTACGATGGTTCTTGGGCGGACACAACTATGCTTCGCTTAACGTCGCAATACGGGTTCTACCCCACACAAAATCCCGTAAACACATTGATCAAGGCTGAAGTAGATAATACCCAGTTTGGATGGATTCCCAGATTGAGCTTAAAATATCCGGATGCGGAAATAATTTTTGGTGCAGAATTTAGGAAGCATCGCTCTACCCATTGGGGTAGTATAGCTTTCGGAGAAGAATTGCCGGTTGGCTTAACAAAAGATTATCGATTCTATTATTTTAACGGCGGTAAGGATATTATCAATGGATACGTTCACGGTACTTTTGATGTAACAGATAAAATAAATGTTCTTGGCGAAATCCAGGTAGCCTATCATAAATACAGCGTCTCTAACGAGAAATTTTTACATAACGATTTTTCCATCAGCAACACCTTTTTAAATCCTAAGTTTGGAGTGAACTATAAATTCAATCATTCTCAAAATTTATATTTTTCATTTGCACGGGTTTCAAGCGAACCAATACTTTCCGCATATTACGACGGGGAGAGTTCAAGCTTCGGCGCTGTTCCCCAATTTCAACAAAACCCGGATGGAACGTATAATTTCAATCAACCTTATGTACTCCCTGAAACTATGAACGATCTTGAGTTAGGGACTTCTTTCATCAAAAATAATTTTTTGCTTTCACTCGATGTTTATTATATGATCTTTAACGATGAAATTGTTAACAATGGTAAGTTGGATCTATTTGGACAGCCAATAACGGGAAATATGAAAAATACATTGCACAGAGGGGCTGAATTATCTGGAATCTACAAGTTTAACAAAAATTTCGATATACATGCGAACGCAACATATAGCAGTAATGTCATTCAAAGTGGGATTTATTTTATTGATGCCTCCAATGCAATTGATCTTTCAGGAAATAAGATTGGCGGCTTTCCGGATTTTCTTGCAAACATTGGAGTGACATATAAAAATGGCGGTATGTTTTTGCAATTAAATGGCAAATATGTCGGTGCATTTTATTCCGATAATTTTGGAAATAATCTTATTCAATATTTGTATGAACATCCTGGATTTGTGGGATACCAGGACAATCAAAACGATGCATATTTTACGGCAGACTTTTTTGGAAGCTATACTATAAATATATTTAATTCGTTAACACCGGCGAAAATATTTATGCAAGTGAATAATATCCTTAATCGTCTTTATTCTGCAAATGCTATCGGCGCAGAATTCTTCCCTGGTGCAGAAAGAAATTTTTTGACCGGAATAGAAATCGGAATGTAACAAGAAATGAAAAAAGGTATAATACTTGCCAACGGAAAAGCGCCAAGAAAAAGTGTGATTAATTATCTCAGAAATAATGGTTACTCTACTTTGACATGCGCAGACGGCGGGGCAAATAGTGCTAAGCAAATCGGAATTGTGCCGGATTATATTATAGGAGATTTTGATTCGGCGCTTCCCTCAACGTTGAAATTTTATAAAAACAAAGCAAAAATAATCCGTCTCAAAGATCAAAACAGTACTGATGTTGAAAAATGTTTAAACTTCTTAATTAAAAATAATTATGAGGAAGTTGCCTTGACGGGAGTAACAGGGGATAGACTGGATCATACATTCTGCAATCTTGGGATAGTTCTGAAGTATTTTACAAAAATCAACGTGGAAATTATTGCAGAAAATTCCTACTTAAAAGCCTATACCGGGAAGGTTGTGTTAGAAACTGTCCCCCGTGAAACAATTTCTATTTATGGATTTGATTTAAAGACAAAAATTAAATCGGAAGGTTTGAAATATCCTCTTCAAAATATCTCTCTGCCTTTCGGCAAAAAGGAGAGCACAAGTAACGTAGCTTTATCAAAAGAAATAAAATTAACTGTTAAAGGTGGGATAATTTTTATAATTCGTGATTATAATTTAATGAAGAAAAATGGTCTCCTTTAAAACTGTCGATTACCTTGTAATTATTATTTTCTTTATAGCAGTACTTAGCTTCGGTTTTTACTTTGGAAGAAGAACCACGAAGGACGCCACTGATTATCTTTTGTCGGGAAGGAAAGTCGGATTGTTCCTTTTCGTTCTTACTACTGTCTCAAGCTGGTACGGCGGCATTCTTGGGGTAGGGGAATTCACTTATCGATATGGTTTGTTAAGCTGGTTCACTCAAGGAATACCTTATTACATTTTTGCTTTGCTGTTTGCAATCTTTTTGTCAAAAAAAGTTAGGACTGCTTCTCTCTATACAATCCCGGATAAGTTAACATTGATATACGGAAAAAATGTCGGACTACTTTCCGCATTTTTTGTTTTTATTCTTGTATCTCCGGCGCCTTATCTATTAATGACTGCAAATATTATTTCTTTAATTTTTGGAACCGGAGCTATTGTAAGTCTAATTTTAGGTTTGCTGCTTTCAATTTCTTATTTAATTAACGGGGGATTTAAGGCGAATATTTACTCTGATGTTATTCAGTTCTTCGTTATGTTCGGGGGATTTATAATTGCACTTTTATTTGCATACCATTCTTATGGAGGGATGACTTATCTAAAAGACACTTTACCGCCAAACCATCTTAAATTTACGGGTGGAGCTTCTCCTGCTTTTATAATTGTGTGGTATCTAATTGCGCTTTGGACTTTTGCTGATCCGGGTTTTCATCAGCGAGCATACGCTGCTAAAACAGGCAATACGGCAATGTACGGTATAATAATTTCGGTTTTCTTTTTTGCACTTTTTGATTTTTTAACAACCTCAACAGGGTTATATGCGAGGGCTATTTTGCCTAATCTTGCTCAGCCAACTTTATCTTATCCATTATTAGCTGAAAAGATTTTGCCTCCAGGCTGGAAAGGTTTTTTTTATGCTGCAATGTTTGCTACTATTATGTCTACCCTGAATAGCTTTTATTTTTTAAGCGGAACTACTATAGGTCGTGATTTTATCTTCAAACTAAAAAAAGTTAAAGATGAAAATAAATTAAAATATTTTACGGTTTATGGTTTGATTATCTCCGGCATCCTTTCGGTTGTTTTAGCTTATTATATTCCCTCGGTGATCCAAATCTGGTATATTGTCGGCTCAATTTGTATTCCGGGAATGATTCTGCCGGTAATTAGTTCATATTATTTGAAGATAAAGATAAATCAAAAAATATTATTCGCCGAAATGATTTCAGCTTCTGCTGCAAGCCTAGCTTGGTATTTTATAAGGAATGAATTTTTGACTAATAAAATTTTAAGTGAGATTGAACCGATGCTCGCCGGTTTGTTTGTCGCTATTTTAATTCATTCCGCCGGAGTGGTCAATGAGAAATTTTTTTCTTATGCAAAAGTGAAATAATTATGGAGCCGCTTAAAAGAATTAAAATAATTCCGAGAGAAACCGGGGTCGGAATTTTGTAAAATTCACTTATCATCATTTTTATTCCGACGTAAAAAAGGATTAGCGCCACACCGTATTTCAAATAAATAAAGAGGTCTACCATGCCAGCGATAGCAAAATATAAAGCACGCAACCCGAGAACAGCAAAAATGTTTGATGTGATAATGATAAATGAGTCACGCGTTATTGCTATAACGGCGGGAATAGAATCAACTGCAAAAATAATATCGGAAGATTCTATCAAAATAAAAGTTAGAAACATTGATGTTACAAATACTTTTTTCTTTTCTTTAAGGAAGAATTTCCTGCCACGATACTCTGAATTTAGGTTAAAAAATCTTTTAATGAACCTGATAATTGAATTCTTTTCAAGGTCAATTTTGTATTCAGGTGCGAAAGCCATTTTATATGCTGCATAAAGAAGAATTATTCCGAAAATATAAATTACCGGTTGAAATAATCCTATTAAACCTACACCTATGAGAATAAAAATTATCCTAAAAATAATAGCGCTTATTATTCCCCATTTAAGAACGTGAGGCTGGTTTGCACTTGAAACATTCATGACCCTGAAAATCATCAGAAAGATAAAGAGGTTGTCAATAGAAAGAGATTTTTCGATTAAAAAACCGGTAAGAAATTCAATTGCTTTTGTATGACCAGCTTCAATAAAGAAATAAATAAAAAGACAAAATAAAAGAGCAGTGCTTATCCAAACACCGCTCCATATCAAACTACCTTTAAGAGAAATTCTCTCTTTTCGCTTATCTGTAAAATAAAGGTCAATAAACAATAGAATTAAAATTACGATTGTAAAAACAATCCAAGCAAAAAAATTATCGACCATTCTAATCTCCTTTTAAGGAAGTAAAATACCAACGGCTATTACAGTTGTCCATAAGCCGTTTTTAGCGCCTTCCGCGGATTGAGTAATATTAAATGAACGGACAATTTTGCCGGACATTTTATAGATGTTTTCTCTTTCGCTCCAATCAGTATCGGGATTAAATTCTACTCCCAGAGTGGTTGCAAGCATTGTGGCAGCTAAATCTTCTGCATATTCGCCCGCAACTTTTTCTGTTTCTCCGAACGGATGGTGCTCAGATAAATAACCATATTGATTATTGTCTCCCGGAATCGCAACACCGATGGAAGCTGCAATTAAGCGATTTGGTTCGTTTGTGGAGTTTCTTGCCATTACCGCGAAAGTAATTTGCCCGGGCGTTAGCTCTTTTAGTCCCTCTTCTTTGGTTATGCGCTTGCAATTCGTCGGGAATATACTGCTAACGGTTACGAGGTTGCAGATCTCTATTCCCGCACTTCTCAGTGCAAGTTCAAAAGAGGTTAAATACTCTTTATGTCTTCCTACCCCTTTTGTAAAAAATATTTTTGATGGAACATACAAATTCTCATCTCCTTTCTAAGTTATTTTTTTAATTTAATGAATTTTCTTTTCCCTACTTTTAGTATTAGCTCTTTGTTCAAGGTTATGTTTGCCGATATATCATCAACCTTATTGCCATCAATCGTAACGCCGCCTTGTACCACTAATCTCCGAGCTTCGCCTTTAGACGAAGCAAAATTTACTTTCACTAATAGTTCTAAAATCCCGATTTCCGTTTCTCCTTGTTCTAAAATTACCTCCGGTATTTCATCGGGTACTTCTTTTCTTATAAAGATTTTATCAAACTCTGCTTCCGCTTCAATTGCGGCATTTTCGCTGTGATACATTTTAACTATGGTTTTTGCCAACTTTCTTTTTAAGTCTCTTGGATTAACTTGCTGATCGTTTAATTGCTTTCTGAGATCAAAAAGTTCTTCGTTCGAAATATCTGTGGCAAGCTCATAATAATTATAAATTAAAGAATCGGGAATTGAAAGTGTCTTGCCAAAAATTTCTTGTGGAGAATCCGAAATACCGATATAATTATTATAAGATTTACTCATTTTCTCAATTCCATCTGTGCCGACAATGAGAGGCATCGTCAAGATTACTTGCGGCTCCATTCCAAATTCTCGTTGAATATCTCTACCGACCAAAAGATTAAATTTTTGATCAGTTCCCCCAAGTTCAACATCGCTTGAAATCGCAACAGAATCCATCGCTTGAGCAAGTGGATATAAAAATTCGTGAAGAGAAATTGGTTCGCCTGCCTTAAATCTTTTTGTAAAATCATCACGTTCAATCATTCGTGCAACGGTATATTTTGACGAAAGTTTTATAACATCTTCAAAGCTCATTTTACTTAGCCATTCTGAATTATAAACAATCTTAGTTTTTTCCTTATTCAAAATTTTAGAAGCCTGTTCCAAATACGATTCTCCGTTTTTTCTTGTTTCTTCAAGAGAAAGGGAAGGGCGTGTTACGTTTCTTCCGGAGGGATCTCCAATCATTCCCGTAAAATCTCCGATAATTAATATGGCTTGATGACCGAGTTGTTGGAATTGCCCTAATTTTCTAAGCACAACAGAGTGTCCCAGGTGCAAATCAGGTCTGCTTGGATCACACCCAAGTTTAATTTTTAGCGGTTTTTCTTCTTTTATGGATTTTTCTATTTTTTTTACTAACTCATCTTCGGGTATGATTTCGTGCGCGCCCCTTTTTATGAGGTCCATTTGTTCGTTGAGAGGGAGGAATTTCAATTCGTACTTATCTCCAATGATTATTTATAAAAAAATAAATTGATGAATTACTTTTAATTTTTAAAATTTCTTGCTTTATCTCGTTCATAATCTCTTTTCGCAATTGTTTCGCGTTTATCGTAAACTTTTTTCCCTTTGGCAAGCGCCATTTCAACTTTTACTTTTCCGTTCTTAAAATATAACCTAAGCGGAACTAAGGTATAACCCTTTTCCTTTATTTTACCGCTCAGCTTTCTAATTTCTTTTCTATTTAATAATAACTTTCTGCTTCTTGTCGGTTCGTGGTTGTTTATGTTACCTTGCTCATATACACTTATATGAGCGCTAACCAACCAAGCTTCGCCATTTTTCAAATTGCCATAACTATCAACTAAATTAGCTTTCCCTTGACGAAGAGATTTTACCTCCGTGCCCGTAAGAACAATTCCTGCTTCATACGTTTCAATTATACTGTATTCAAATCTTGCCTTTCGATTTACAGTAATATTTTTCTCTTCATCTTTTTCCATAAGAACCAAAAAATAGGGCTAAAAGTTATTTTTATTGATTAATAAAA
>JAJYSI010000052.1 GCA_021793635.1 Bacteroidota bacterium | reverse complement strand
TGCAGGGAAACCGGTTGATTCCATTCCAATAGCCAGACCGGCTATTATATTCGTAGCGGGCCCTGTCTGAGAAGCATCGGCAATATATTTTACTGGTCGGTATTTATATTCTGTATAATATTGAGTTATATAAACAAACGCTAATGAAATTAAAACTCCTATTGCGCCGCAAAAGAAAAAGTTCAGGTAATGTGAACCAAGCAGCCACTTTGATGCAATAAAGAATCCTACAGTTGCCAATGTGGCAGTAACGTAAAATCCTCTGTTCAGAGCTTGCATCGGATCTTCTTTGTCATTAGTTCTTACAATCATAACGCCAACGATTGAGGCGAGAATACCAAAGGCGCGGGCTACAAGCGGAAATAATAAAACTCCTAATAACGTTAATCCCTCATTATTCATAGAAGCAAAATTAGCTTTGTATAATGTTGCAGCTAAAATCATAGCACCAATATTTTCTGCTGCTGTTGATTCAAACAAATCTGCACCACGTCCTGCGCAATCGCCAACGTTATCACCAACTAGGTCAGCAATAACTGCAGGATTTCTCGGATCATCTTCTGGAATTCCTGCTTCAACCTTTCCGACTAAATCTGCGCCAACATCAGCTGCCTTGGTGTAAATTCCACCACCAAGTTGTGCAAACAATGCAACAAAGCTTGCGCCAAATCCATATCCTACAATCATTAAAGGAATTTTTGTTACATCCTGTGTTACGCCCGAAACTTTCACAAACGTGAATAATCCTGCAACACCGAGCAAGCTCATTGCAACTACAAAAAATCCTGAGACAGCTCCACCGCGTAAAGCAGTCTGCAGTGCGCCGTTCATACCTTTCATTGCTGCCGAAGCAGTTCTGATGTTTGATCTAATAGCTACCCACATTCCCATATATCCGGCGGCAACAGAGCAAAGAGCACCAAATATAAAGGAAATGGTTGTCCATAAAGCAAGCTGACTTGGACTGGCTGGATCGTTCGCAGTAGGTGTTCTGAAAATGGCATACATAATATAGATGAAAGCCGCCAATGCAATTGCCATATAAAGAATGGTTTTATTTTGTCGACGCAGAAATGCTTCAGCTCCCTCTTTAATAGCATTCGAGATTTCCTGCATTTTTTCGCTTCCCGTATCGCGCTTAAGAACATCTCTGATAAGATAAACAGCAAACAATAGTCCAATAATACTAATGGCAAATATTAACTGAAGTTCCATCGATCACCTCTATTTTAGTTTGAATTAGATATTTATGAAATTATTTCTATAATATACTGCATCTGTTTAATCAATGTTATAAGTAACAAGGAAAATTTTTGTAGGCAATTTTTTTAGTTCAACCATAATAATCATAATAAAGCAGTAAACAATTATTCCTTAGGGTTTTAAATTTGTCGTGCTAAACATAATAACCAGTTCTTATTCCGCCAAATTATTTTTTTTACAATATTTTTATGTCTGGAACAAAATTCGACGGGTAGAAATAATTGTTGTGCAAAAAATCAACTATAAAAATTCGTAAACTAAACTATGAAATGATATTCAGTTAAATTTTTTCTATCGAAGCAAAGGATAATTTTGACTCTCTATAACATTATTATTTAAAAACCGATCAGCCAAATGTTGGGGGTCTATTTTACTGAAGGCAATTTTCGTGTTGCAAGAACTTCTTTCAATGAAAAAAGAAAAGCCGGAATTGCAACTGAGATCATGAAAAGCGCAATAAGCGTATATCCCGGATCAATCGGCAAGTAATGAACTAAACCCATAAGTGTAGCAATTCCCGCAACTCCGAAAAGAATTCCACCGAAGAACAATGTCCGTCCACCAGTCTGTGAGCCGATCCGTTTGATTTCTTGTTCAGTAAGCACATGCATCCATCGCAAAGAAGCGCCAAATACACCGCCTACAATTACCAGCATGATCATGGTGCCGAGCCCGAAGACAAGTCCGGGTAGAAATCCGAGCCATGGACTTGGCATGGCAGGAGCTGCAACGGTGTTGATAAAAATTGAGAATCCACCGAAACCAAAACCAGCTATGAATCCGTGAATAATTGTCCAATGTACAGGGGGTACCGTTACCTCAGCCGACTTTTCTGTATGGTGCTTAGTGAGCACTTGACTCGTTCTCTCAATTTCTCCTGCATTATCATGGTGATGGCCTAATAAGTGAATGTGAAGATAACGATTCTTGCGAAGAACAATTCCACCGGCAATGGACATTGCAATTCCAACAATAATGTAAACAATACCATTTACAGTTGGTTTGAGTAAAAATGGAGCTAATGCCAAGTAGGCAAGTTCTGAAACAATAGCACGCTGCAATGTGAAGGCTGCAGAAAAGTACAATCCTGCTTTCATTCCCTCTTTGCCGCTTGCACCGCCAATGGCGTAACTAAATGTAATCGGCCATGTGTGTTCGTCCGGAAGAATCCCGTGCAGCAATCCAAAAAGTAGTGAATAAATTAATGCGATAAATGATGTCATTCTAAAACTTTCTTTTTATATGGGGTAGCAACCTAACATTCTTTCAAGATTCTCTTCTTGTGTAAACTCTTCTTCATTTTACTGATTCAAGTACTGCGAATCAAATAGACCACAAGAAAAATCCCGACTGAAAGAACAGTCAATGTAAGCAGCATGTCAAGTATTGATGATGGCCGATATGTATCCTCGTCTATTTGTTTTTCAATATTCTTATACTTGATAAATGAAAACACTCCCATCAAAGCACCAAGCCCGACAAGGAATATTCCAAAGATTGATGAATATCCATTAACCAGATAAGTAATTTATTGGAAAATGTAATCAAAGAAAAATATTATAGCAAATTCTCTGCAGACAGGGCAAACAATTTTATTGTGAAGGCTTAAAAAAAAGGACGATTCGGAGAATCGTCCTATAAGAATTTATATTTTAACTTTTGATAGAATAGGAAATTTCAACTGAGCTAATTCAAAGGCACCGAAGAAAACACCGGCGTAAAACAAATCGCCTAACATTGTGTAATGGAAAAATGGAATAGCTGCAACAAAGCATTCAGTTAAACCGGCAAAAGACATAGGATATATGCTGCCGGTAAGCCAAACTGCAAAGTTTGTTATTAAAAAGAATAGGACAGAAGATGAAACAGTTGCGAGGAAAATATTTGAAATTTTCTTTCCGTTTCTTAATGAAAATCCAATCGTAACAATCAAAGCAAAGCTTAAATAAACTGCCCACATTGTTGAGTGGAATCCGAGGATCAAATCGGAAAGCAACATTGCGGCGAAGGGGATAACGAATGCAATTTTCTTATTGGAAAAATAAGCGCCGCCAAACAGCGCCATACCAGCGACGGGAGTGAAGTTGGGATAGTGAGGTAAAAGCCTTAATGCAGCAGCAGCCAGTACCATTAATGTTATCATAAAAAACCGCGGGTTTAAAAATTGTTTATTCATTTTATGTTCCTTGATAAAAAATTAAAATATGTTGATTTCATATAAAAAAATCTAATTGTAATTCAGTGAAATTAAAATAGCAATAATTTCAGTGCTATTCAAAAGATTTATGAATATCTTAAAAGTCAAGCTTTATTCCAAGGTATTCCGATTGTCCCGGCGTTGCGTATCCAAGAACATCTTCATAATATTTATTGAAAAGATTATCTATTCTTCCGTAAAATTGTACTACTTTGGTAAAATTATAAGAAGCTGATAAGTTTACTAATGTATAATCCGGTAGTTTTACTCTTGGAACGGGATACTGGTTGAAATCTTTATCATCTCTTTCCCCGACGTAAATGATTTCTATGTTAGCATTGACTTTCTCAAGGAAATTGTAATCGGCATTAAAGCCTAATTTATTTTTCGGTCGTCTTAGAAGAGGAAGATTTTTATCCGGAGAATTATTACTAAGATCTTTGGCATCCGTGTAAGTGTAATTGAATTTCAAATCTATATTTTCTGTTAGCTTTGCAGAGACATAAAACTCAACTCCTTTTGTTTCCGCTTTATCCACATTAATAGTTCTGAAATTGTTATCGAATCCGAAAAGATCAGTAAAAGAATTATCAAAATAATTTAAGCCTGCGTCTAATTTGTCTTGAAATAGAAATTGTTCTACCCCCACATCCCAGCCTGTGCTTTTTTCAGGTTTCAAATTTATATTGCCGTAAGCGGGATCAAACAAATAAAAGAGGGAAGGCGCCTTGAAGCCGGTACCGAAAGTAGCTTTGATTTTTGTTCCAGTTTTCCAAAAAACATATGCCGGTGCGATTCTATAAGTTATCACCGAGCCGAAACGGCTGTGTTTATCATACCTAACTCCGAATGAGCTGAAAAAACTTTTTCCTTCGTTTAGCTGGTCTTGAATATATATTCCAAATGTCGTTGCACTGTTTTGAGGAAATATGCTGTTAAAATTTCCGTATACAGATGAATTGTAAAAATAATCAGAGATAGCTATTTCCTTTTCTTCGTCAACACCTAGAGAAATTAAATTGTTTGAGAGTTTAAGATTATTTTGCCAGTTTAAATCAATTTTATTTCCGTCATAAAGACTGTTTGATGAAGCGGGATTAAAAAGAGTAGAATCGAAATTGTACTTTCGGACGTTTCTATAAAATGAAACGCTAAATGTTTGGTCCCATATTCCACCCAGCAATGAAAGGTCTCCCACGGTGCGATAAGATTGTTCCTCGGTGTTGTAAACGAAAGTCGGATCATCACCTTCGAAGCCTCCGTGCTGATCTAATGCAGTTTGGGCTTTTGTAAAATGGGCGAAAAAATTAAGACTAAAATTTGATGAGAAAGTCTCTCCGAATCTTGACGAGATATTATAATTTGAAGTTCCGTCTTTTTCTGTATTGCCGTATTTAGAAGAGGCGGAAGAAAATCCATCGCTCTTAAATCTGCTGTAAGTTAGTGAGTAATTAAATTTATCCAGGCTTCCATCAAGACCGGCATTTGCATTGAAACTGTTATATGAGCCACCATCTGCTGAAAGAAAAAATTTAGGTTTGCCTGAGCCTTCTTTTGTAATAATGTTTATTACACCGCCAAGAGCATTGGAACCATAGAGAGTACTTTGGGGACCCCTTAAAACTTCTATCCGTTCAATATTTTCAACAGGAAGATTTGCAAAGTCGTAAGTATTATCAGGGTCACTAGGCATGTTGAGGGCTATACCATCTAAAAGAACTAAGGTCTGTCCGGGATCAGCACCTCGTAAGTAAATAGAAGAAAGAGAACCTGGCGCTCCTTGCTGTGTAAAACTTACCCCGTATTGATCTTTCAGCAAACCAAAAACTGTTCGTTTGTTTAACGCAGCAATTTCAGTTGAGTCAATGACTGTTATAGAACTTGCTGCTTCAATAGCCGGGATTTTAGTCCTGGTTGCTGTTACTACAATTTCTGACATGCGGAAAATTTTTGATGAATCACTCTGCTGTGCAACAGAAAGGATTGGAAAAAAAAGGATAAGAACTGCCAAAGGCAAAAGGATTTTTTTGAGATACATTGAAGTTACTCCTATGAATTATTGATTAAGGTTGTAACTTCGTGGGGAGATAAAGAAAACAGAAACCAAATTAGGTTGCATTTTCTTTAATCTAACCTCGCCCGCGAAGGTTGATTATAATTATTCTACGGCAGGTCTCCTGGCTTAAAACAAATTATTAATTTGTTTATCACAGTTGCGCGTCAGTTCCGGAATTTCACCGGATTCCCTATAATTCCCGTTACGACCGGGACACCGTAAAAATGTTTTATGAACTATTGCAAGATAATAAATTATTTCTTCACTTGTAATATTCTCTCTTCTTCTTTACTTTTCTCAATAAAGATTAGGAAAAAGATGCAAGGTTTAATTTATCATTTCATTTCTGACGACGAGATGCTTCGTATCTCGAACCGGATTAAAGAAGTTGAAAAAACTACTGCCGGTGAAATTTGTGTTGCAGTTAAAGAAAATCTTCATTTTCTTCAACGAAATAAGCCCATTCATGCTCTTGCCGAAAAAGAATTTGTCCGGCTTGGGGTTGATAAGACGAGAGACAAAACAGGTATTTTAATATTCGTCCTACTTCCAAGAAGACAATTTTATATAATGGCGGATACGGGTATAAACGAGAAAGTTCCCGAAAATACTTGGGATGCTATAAAAGATGAAATGCAGACAATGTTTTTAACAGGCGAGTTTAGTAAAGGGATTATTCACGGTGTTCAAAGGGTGGGTAACATTTTAAGTGAACATTTCCCGGTTAAGCAGGACGACATGGATGAAATTTCTAACGAAATAATTATTGAATAACTAATATCAATCTAATATTAAAGTTTAATAATCCGGCAAACCACTAATATGGTTTATTGGATAAAACTCAGGGGTGGTTGGATGAGTTTTTGTCATTTTTGTCACACTATTTTTTGTGTAATTTTTGGATAAGAATTATAAGCTTGGTTTAGGCTTGTCATAGGCTTGGCAGAAGCCTAGTAGCAATGGGGAAAATTTAGGCAAAAATAGAGGGAAAAAGGACCAGAGTGTGCCAATTTTGGCAAAGAGACCCTGAGAAATATTTTGCCCCAGTTAAAGTTCTCTTTTAGCTGAATTTTTTCTTTGTCTCAAATATTCGAAAATTCCAGGGAGTGTTGAGATAACGATAATTGCAATTATTACAAATGAAAAATTATCTTTTATAAATTGGATATTACCAAAGTAAAATCCGGAGTATACTAAAAGTGCAACCCAGGCAACAGCACCGATAATATTGTACAATATAAATTTTGGATATGTCATACTTCCGATCCCGGCAACAAATGGTGCAAATGTTCTAATAATAGGAATAAATCGGGCAAGAATGATTGTTTTACCGCCGTACTTTTCAAAAAACTGGTGTGTCCTCTCAAGGTACTCTTTCTTTAGAAATTTTATTTTTTCTTGATGAAATATTTTTGGGCCTATTAAATGTCCGATCCAATAGTTTACTGTATCTCCAACTATAGCAGCGAGAGCAAGGATTAAGAAGAGGTAATTCTCATTCAAAGAGCCTCTTGCAGCAAAAGTTCCGGCAACAAATAAAAGCGAATCGCCGGGAAGAAACGGAGTTAAGACAAATCCTGTTTCCGCAAAGATTACCGCAAACAGAATTGCATAAGTTAAAGTTCCATATTGAATAATAACATCATTTAACTGAACATCAAGATGCAGGAAAAGATCAATAGCAGTTTTTATGAATTCCATAAAGTACTTTCCGAATTTAGTAAAGTTAAATGTTTTCTATATAATCAAGGTCTACGCCGTAAGTTTCTCTTAAGAAATAAAGAGAAATAAATGAAATAATAAAAACTATTATTCCTACAATTACTGCGGAATAAATCATCCCAAGCGGCAACCGTAAAAAATTAAATGCAAGCGTTATTGGTATTACGGAGCCCCGAATAAAATTTGGAACCGTTGTGGTAACAGTTGCTCTTAGATTTGTTCCAAACTGTTCGGAAGCAGACATAACGAAGACAGCCCAGTATCCATTTGCAATACCTATCAAAGTGCATAAGATGTAAAATTCAGTCGGATTTAAGTTGTGTGTAAATAAATAAATTAGTGATAAAAAAGCAGTTAATGATACAAAAATTAATATTGCTTTTTTCCTGCTTTTCAAAATTTGGCTTAGAAAGCCGCTTGCAAAATCACCGATAGTTAATCCTAGGTAAGAAAAAAGAATTGCGTTCCCGGCATTTATTGGACCAGTGACGCCAAGGGCTTTTGCAAATTCCGGAGAAAAAGTGATTAGTATCCCAATTACAAACCAATTTGGCAAGCCGATCAAGATAGAGTTTGCATATCTTAAAAATCTATCTTTAGAATTAAATAAGCTAAAGAATTTTCCTTTCTTTACAGCTGAAGCTTTAATAGAGTTGTACATACCGGATTCAAAAAGGCTTATTCTGGTAATCAATAATATTATTCCGAGTACAGCGCCGATTATATAAGCTGTTTGCCATGAGAAAACATCTCCGATTATTCCGCCAAGAATTGCACCCATTACTCCGATTGTTGCAACCATAGTAGTGCCGTAGCCGCGGGTTTCTTTGGTCATGACTTCGCTAACAAGAGTAATAGCGGCGCCAAGTTCACCGGCTAATCCAATGCCGGCTAAAAATCTTAAGCCAGCATACATTCCAATTGAAGATACAAAAGCGTTAAGAAAATTTGCAATTGAATAAAGAAAAATAGAGCCGAATAATACAGAGATTCGCCCTTTTTTATCGCCCCAAATCCCCCAAATTATTCCACCGATAAGCATTCCACCCATTTGCATATTAAGAAGAAATACACCGGAATCGATTAGCTGGTTTCCGTGTAAGCCCAAATATTTTAAACTGGGAATGCGGACAATTCCGAAAATCAATAAATCATAAATATCTACAAAATAACCAAGGGCTGAAACAAGAACGGTGAGGTTGAGAATTTTTGTTGTCAATTCTTTTTTCTTATCATTCATTATACTATTCCTTTATTAGGTTGATTTTTTTCTTGCCCAAGCGAAATAAATAAGTTTTTCAAGAACCTGCTCATAGGAATAACCGGCCGCTTCGGAGGAACGCATAAAACCGGCGCCTTCGGTTAAATCGGGATTAGGATTAACTTCAAGCACAAAGATTTCATTATTTTTTGTCAAACGCATATCAACTCTTCCATAGTCACGGCATTCCATCGTTTTGAAAGAAGCAACAGCTATTTCTTTTGCTTTTAATTCAATTTCTAAAGGAAGATTTGCGGGGCAGCTTGGGATTGTTTTGTGGTAAGCTTCATGAAGAGGGTCCCACTTTGCCTGGTAGCTAACTATATTATATAAATGATCGGGCATCTTACTAAAGTCAATTTCACTAATAGGAAGCGCGACTGGATTTTCGTCTCCAAAAACTGCAACGTTAAGTTCTCTTCCGTCAATAAATTCTTCAACAAGAGCCGGTTGTTGAAAAGAATCTATTACATGATTAATTCTATCTTTAAGCTGTTTATCATTTTCAACGATGGATTCATTTTCAATTCCGACACTCGCATCTTCGAAAGCAGGTTTTACAATTAGCGGGAATTTTAGGTCGTGTTTAAAATTTTTAGGAATTTCTTTGACAAGAATAAACTTGGGAGTTTCAATTCCGTGTGAGTTAAGAAGTCTTTTGGCAAGAACTTTATTTTGGCAATTTGCCAAAGAAATAGGGGAGGCGCCGGTATAAGGAATTCCAAGCAGGTCTAAAAGACCAACCACATTCATTTCAAGCCTGGAATTTTCTTTATAGAGTTCTATAAAATTGAAGACAACATCAGGTTTATTTTTTTTGAAGTCTTTCAGCAGATAACTTATATCGTCTTTTATATTAAGAGAATAAGCATCAAAGCCAAATGAGCAAAGACGTTTTACCAATATTTCGAATTCTTCAACCGGAGTAAGGTTTTCTACTTCAAAGAAAGGAATGAAATTTAATTCCTTTGAACTGGCGTCAAACGGCTTAATGTATAAATCGGGGTTAGCCTCATTAAAAACTATAGCGACTTTTAGTTTTGATTTCATAATAAAATAAAAATAGTTAAAAATCGCTTTTTAACAAAATTCATTAGTGATTTAATCAAAATGATTCTTTATCTTTTCAAATAAAAAAAACACAGATTTATGAGCTTTTATCCACAACCCTATAAATACCAATGCGGTCCGTTTGCATTGAAATATGCATTGGTTATGCTTGGAAGATTTGAGAATGAAAGGGAAATCGGGAAAAAAGCGGGCAGCACATGGTGGTATGGAACGGATGAAATAGGACTTGCAAAAGCCGCAAAAACTTTTGACTGCAAGATGAAATATTTCCGCCGCGAAACTCCAGATGAAGCGATTAAAGCATTGAAGGATCACCTTAAGTTAGGTTTGCCGTGTATTCTTAGCGTTGATGATTGGGAACATTGGTTCACAGTTATTAATGAACAACAGGATAAATTTATTGTTGTGGATAGCGGTCTGGACAAAGTGATTATTATTTTAACTAAAAATCAACTCTTAAAGCGTTGGAAATATATTGACCAAGAGACAGGGTATACAAGCTATGACGCTTATGTATTAACGCCGAAATTTAAAACATCAACTAAAGCAAAATTTTCTTTAGAGAAAGCGCGTTTCGTAATGCGTGACCGTAATAAACAATTAGCTGAAAAATGGGATACTTACTTTAATGATTTAATTAATATCTGCCGTCCAAGGACTCCGATTTCTAAAAGGACTATTTCCTTTAATGAATTTTTAAGAAGGCACGAGAATCTACTTATTAAACAAGTAGCTAACTGGCATGGGACCCCGACATATCTGGAACTAAAAAAAATTTTAACCAACATGCAATTTGTGGCAGAAGTTTATGACCTTGTGATTTATCATGAAGATCAAAAAAAGGCGCTAGTAGATCTTGCCTCAATACTAATGATGTATGCTTGCGGTAAATATGGAATGGACCCAATTTATTAGAATATTTTTGGAGATGTTATGGAAGGAATAATTGAACGAAATAAAAAAATTCTTATCCGCGATAGTGCGGCTCTTCTTTTAATCGACATCCAGGAAAAGATTCTTGCCGTGATGAAAGACCATGAAATGGTAGTAAAAAATTCATCAAAACTTATCAAAGGATTTAAAGTTTTAAATGTTCCTATTTTTTATACGGAGCAATATCCGAAAGGACTCGGTTCAACAACGGCGCCGCTATTAGCAGAGCTTGAGGGGCTGAATGCAATCCAAAAAATGAGTTTTAGCTGTTTCGGAGCCGGTAATTTTTTTACGCGACTAAAAGACAATAAAATTACCCAGGTCGTTGTCGCCGGTATAGAAGCTCATGTATGCGTGCAGCAAACAGTTTTGGATTTAATAGCGAGCGGATTCCAGGTGCACGTTGCCGCTGATGCAGTTTCTTCAAGGAAAGAAATCGATTGCAAATTTGCATTAAAAAGAATGAGAGAACACGGTGCAGAAGTTACTACCGTAGAGGCAATTTTATTTGAACTTCTTGCAGTAAGCGGCACCGATGAGTTCAAAGAAATTTCACAAATAATAAGATAAGACTAATTGTGGAATAGAATTTCATTTTTATAAAAATCTTGAAGCAATAAGTACCAACAAGTAAAGTAATTTGGTATATTGATTAGGAATTTAAGTTGAGTTATTTTTATTTAAAGAATTTTTTTACTCTTAAAATAATTGGAAGAATGTGAAAATATCTGACCATAGAGAAGATAATCTTCTAACAGAAATACTGAAAAACTTTTTAGATAAAAATGATTTTGCAGTTATAGAAAAAAAACTTTCTGTGGAAAGGAAATCTTCCGCCGGAAAATCTACTCGGATAAAGTCCCACGTAGAAGAAATAAATCAATCTAAACTTCAATCAAAAATTGACTTGCTTTTGACATTTGCTAAGTCAAGACTTGATAATGTGAAATTTCTTGAGCTACTTCTTCATGTTGGGCAGTTTACTATTATAGCTGGGGAATTTCCATCGGCAGTTTATATTCACGAAAAAATATTAAAAGAAACAAAAGGGAAAAAGAATTTTGAAGGAATTGCTGCAAATGCCGCACTTGCTCTTGGAGATGTTTTTAGCCGTCAAGCTTTATGGCAACTAAGTTTAAGTTATATTAAAAAGGCAAGGGCGCTTTTCAAAAAACAAAATGATGTAAAAGG
>JAJYSI010000051.1 GCA_021793635.1 Bacteroidota bacterium | reverse complement strand
CACATTGTGTACAACATCAATCGTTATCTACAACTTGCAGGGTGAGATATGTCCGGAAGGATAAAAGTCCTCAAAAGTGATCGATGATCCCTTAAAATAAAGGGTATAAATCGATAATATTCGATGAAAAATATCCCAATTTTTGGAAATAATGAATTTACAAAATAAATCAAGTTTAATGGTTAGTTTTTAGAAGTGCCCTGAATTAAAGTATTTAGAACTACAGTTGAAAAAATAATGTGCGATACTTCTTTTTTCTAAAGATTTTTTTTATCAAATTATAGTTATGAAAATTATAACAATCAATAGGACGAAGTTGCGGATCGCTCTATTTTACTTTTTTGCTTTTGCTTTATTTCTTTTTTCAGTTAACTGCGGTAATAAATCTTCTGTTAATCCCGGGCATAATTTTATTCGGTCCTCTAAAAAGCATTTGCATGAGAAACCATCCGATTGGATAATTAAAGAACTGAATTATAAATCAAATAATAAATACTGGCTCTCAATAATTTCGAAAACCCATGAAACATTTTCGTTAACTCAAAATGGTATTGGTTACTATGATGGTCATTCAATAAAAGATATTGTAGATATCAACGATTATTATATCCTGGATATGGATTTTAATGAGAGATATATTGCATATTCAGTTCATCCTAAAGGAATCAACTACCAATTAAAGTATATATTATTCATATCGAAGATTAAGAAAAAGGGCAATGAATTTAATATTGTTGACTCTCATAAGTTTGTAATTCCGTTTTCGCAAAATATAACTGGCGTAAAGTTCTTAAACAGAAATCAAATCTTAATTACTTCTTATCTTGAATATGGAATTGTTACTATAATTACAAAACCGGATGGTGATTTTAAAATATCATTCAATCATTACCCTTTCCGTCATTACAATATTGATGAAAGACTGCAAATAGCAGCTACATTTAACGATGCAAATATTTTAGTGTTCGGCGGGATGAGCGTTAGTTTATTACAAAAGCTGCCAAATAATAAGTATGAATTAAAAAGATTATTTAACCTTAACCGTAGTTCGGAATTTAATAGAGCCGATGAAGAAAGGATAATAGGATTAGACTTTGTAGATACTACGTTCGGCATATTTCAAACTAATAAAAATCTTTTCTATTACTTGAAGAATCCCGAATTAAATAAATCTTCTTTCATCAAAAAGGATTATGTACGATTAGATAATAGCGACAGTATTAGAACAAGCGACATAGTCGATATTAAATTGCTGGGCGATAGTGATTTTGTATGTCTGACAAATAATGGGCTTCTCCTTGAGCAGAAAATAAACAAGAAATATTTTGCCGACAAATCATGGAAAGTTATCGCAAGACTTCCGGTTACAAATCCTAATAGTATAGGAATAATAAACAAAGATTCAATAGTAGCGATCAATCCTGATAAGTTATTTTTAATCACGAAAAATTTTAGCAAAGGGGAAAATTTCCATTTCGGATTAAATAATAATCTTGTTTTTTCAATAGAACGGCTTGCCCAGCTAGCTTCTTCTTATGGTGTGGGTATAGAGGATTTAGATAACAACGGCATGAATGATATTTATGTAGTTGATGTTTATGATAAGAACAAATTATTCATTTCTATTCCTAAGCGAACAAATATAATTCCGGATAATCTTGCCGCACAAAGAGGAATTGCAGGGGAAGTGTCATCAACTAAATCACGTGATTTAACCAATGATTTTGATATAGGAGTAGCAATAGGGGATATAAACGAGGACGGAGCAGAAGATATAATAGTTACTAACCTGTCTTATTCAAATTCACTTTATTTAAATAACGGGAAAGGTTATTTCCAGGATGTTACTAAAGGATATAATTTTAATGTTAACATGTGGCGGAGTGAAGGGGCGGTTCTGGGAGATGTTAATAATGACGGTTATCTGGATGTGTTTTGTTCAAGCTTTTTTAAGTCCAATAAGCTTTTTATAAACGATCATGGAATTTCTTTGGATGATAAAACTAATAGCTACGGATTAAATTCCAGTGGCAGATCAATAAGCGCTGTTTTCGGAGATGTTAATAATGACGGTTACCTGGATCTTTATGCAGGTAATTGGATGAAAGAAAACAAATTGTTTTTTAATAACGGCAAAGGTGAGTTTATTGATCATACTAAAGAAAGCAATGTCGGAGGAAGCGACTTAAAAGAAACTAATTCTGTTTTCTTTGCAGATCTAAACAACGACGGCTATCTTGATTTGTTTGTAGGAAATAGAGCCGGAGGCGATAAATTATATCTGAACAATGGCGATGGAACTTTTAAGGATATTACAAATGAATGCGGACTAAATGGAAATTTTCGTACTTACGGTGCCGTGTTTGGTGACTTTGATAACGACGGCTGGCAGGACATTGCAATCGCCTGTTTAGGAGGAATAAAGATTTTTAAGAACCTGGGAGCCGATAGTACAGGCATGATTCACTTCAAGGATATTACCGATTCTGCTGTACCGCCAGGTAGTATTCTGGATTCTTATAACACCGGTTTGGCTACTGCAGATTTTGGGAACAAGGGATTTTTAGATTTAGTAATGAATCAAAACGGCGGCTATACATATTTCTTATTAAATTCAACCAGGTTGAACGGCAGTAATAACTATCTTTCAGTAAAGGTCGAGGGCGATGAAAGCAATCGAGATGCAGTAGGTGCAAAATTAAAATTGTATCAAGGAAATTATCTTATAGGTTATCGAGAAGTAAGCGGAGGATACGGATATGCAAGCTCTAGTTCCAAGATTCAGCATTTTGGGCTTGGCAGTTTAAAAGATTCATTAATCCTTGTTGTTAATTTTCCAGCTTCGCATATAACTAAAAGAATTTCAGTAATGCCAAATACTTTTATTACCGTTACTGAAAACAGCGGGCTAAAGAGAAATTACTTTTTAGTTAAAAAAGCCTTACTGAGATTTTTCTATGGGAACGGCTTTATAATTTTAGGTTTAGAAATAATTTTACTTTCAATAATATTTACTTTTCTCATATCTTTTGCTGCACTGAAACTAAAGCTGTACAGAGCAGCGCCGAAGAGATTTTATATAAATTGGAAGATATTAATGTTATCATTAATTGTTTTTTACGCAGTTAAAATTGTCTCCGTTGAAAGCATGTCGTTCTATTTCGGACCATCGTATTATATTATCAATTCAACAAATCTTTTTACAGATGAAATCCTTCCTCTGCTAATAGCAAGCATCTTTACGATTTCATTTCTACTTTTAATTAGGAACAAGGAATCAAAGAGTATTGCGGGATATAACGTTCCTGAAAATTTATTAGCAGTACTTAAGAGGTTCGGTCACGGAGAAGGAATGCTGATCATATTGCACCGGCTTTCTTTGTTGATTGAAAATATAAATCCGGGAAATGAAGTTCAAAGTAATTATGAAAAAGAAGCCCTGGAGAGAATCGGTTCTGCTTTTGCTGAATATAAAAGCGCCGTACTTCCGGAAATTAATCGGATATATAGCTTATTAAATCAGTTGGATACAAATGGTGAAGAAAGCTTAAAGTACTCAAATTATGCTGTTTCAATTTTACAGAGCAGTGGTCAAATATCGAGTAGCTGTGAACTGCTGCTAAACGGAATGTCAGTGAAAGAAAAAATTAAGGCTAAGGAAGAAACTATCCTTTCAATTAAAAAGATTAGAGAAGATTTAACGGGACTGCGAAAAATTGTGCAATCTAATTTCTCTATCGACGCTGCAGAAGCAATCAACCTTGCAATCAAGAAATTCCGGGAACAGAATCCGGATATTATAATTCAGTTTTATCAAACAAAGGAAAAGTTAAATGCGATTATATCATCTTCCGATTTTAACGAGTCGATGAATATAATAATTCAAAATGCGATTGATGAATTGCAAGAGAAGAAGATTAAAAACGGAGTAATAAAAATTGAAGCCGGCTGTGAGGATGATAGAGTAATAATAAAAGTGGAAGATAACGGAAAAGGCATTCCGATTGAAAACATGGAGAAAATGTTTTCTGAAGGCTTTACGACCAAAGCTAATGGACATGGAATTGGATTAAGCATAGTCAAGAAATGTCTTGATAAATATGGAGGAGAGATTACGGCAGCCAATAGTGAAGCGGGCAGCGCTTTATTTGTAATGAAGTTGAAGTCTAATTAATTAGGATATTGTATGCAAAAATTATTAATCATTGACGACAGTGTTTCTTTCATGAACGATGTTGAATTCGTTCTGAAGAATGAATTCCAAATTTTCAAAGCCGAAACAGGCAGCAAGGGATTGGCAGTTATTATGAAGGAAGATATAAATCTCGTTCTGCTTGACTTAAAGCTGCCGGATATTTACGGGCTGGATGTTCTTGAAAAAATTCACACTGAAGTCGATACGCTTATGCCTGTAATAATAATAACAGACCATGGTAATGTCCAAACTGCGGTCAAGGCAATGAAGCTTGGCGCTTCCGACTTTATACAAAAAGATTTTAACAGGGAAGTGCTGGTTGAAAAAATTCTGCGCGCATTTAAGCAAAGAGAATTAAACATTAAACTGAATGCATTGGAAGATGCTTTTGATGAAAACACCGATAAGTTTATTGCGTCCGGTGAAGCAATGCGAAAAGTGGAATACGATATAGAAAAATTTGCAAATCAGGATGTACATATATTGTTAACGGGCGAAACCGGGGTAGGCAAAGATATTGTTGCAAGAGAAATTCATTTAAGAAGTAAAAGAAAGAATAAATTATTTTCAGCCGTTTCTTTGCATACATTAAGCGAGAATTTAATTGAGTCGGAATTGTTCGGGCATGAGAAAGGAGCTTTCTCCGGCGCTGATGAAGCGAAGGTTGGAAAATTTGAAGCTGCAAATAGTGGTACAATTTATCTTCCCGAAATATCAGAAATAAACGAGAAGATACAACTAAAGTTGTTGAAGTTCATGCAGTACAAAGAAATTAATAAAGTTGGGCAGAAGACCGGTAAGGATATTAAGCTTGATGTCAGGCTTATTGTTGCTTCAAATAAAAATCTTGAGGAGTTGGTAGACCATGGAAAATTAAGAGAAGATTTTTATTACAGAATAAAGGTAGTGAATATTCATATTCCACCGTTGAGAGAGCGAAGAGATGAGATTAAAAATTTAGCAGAATATTTTTTAACAAGATTGTCCCGGAAGTATAATAAAAAAGGTTTAGTACTTTTGGATGAAGCTATTAACGCAATGGAAAATTATAATTGGAAGGGGAATGTAAGGGAATTAAAAAACATAATGACTAATGCCGTTCTTAGGGCTGACGACAACCAAAAAATCAATCCTGATATTTTACCTGTACGAAACTTTAAAGCAAATTTACCGACCGGTGATGAGCCTTATAAAGTTTCTCTTCAAAAATTTAAGAAAAAATATTATGAAAATCTCTTGCAAAGAACTAATGGAAAAATAAATGATGCTGCTGAAATTGCTGGGATTAGCCGGCAGGCGCTTCATAAAATTTTGAAGGAATTAAATCTAGGGGGGGACAATTTTATCGACTAGATCTCATCTCAAAAACTAATAGGTAAATAAAACTTTACCTATCGTAAAGATAAGTTTACCTAAATAAACCCTGCCGCTTCATTTTTCTTCAAAATCCAAATATAAACGGATGGAACACTGTTTGATTATGTAAAGCAAATACACAATCGGATTTTTCAAAACTGAATGGAAATAAATTGGAAAAAAGAGAAACCGACAAATTTAAGCTTTGTCTTAAGTGCGGAAACTTTTGCAGTATTAATGAAGATCAAATATTCTGCGTTGTTTGCGGAGATAAGATGACTGAAAAATGTAAGAATTGCGAAGCTCCTATAATTTATCCTACGGGTAAGTTTTGCCATAAATGCGGAATGGAATACAAAACCAAACCTAATGCCAGGTAGTGGAAGTGATATCTAATAAAATCTAAAATAATAAGGAACTGCATAATGAAAATACATAAAAACCTTTTTATTTATTTAATTATTATAACAATTGTATTTACCTATTGTGAATTGTTGGCTCAATCAAAAATTTTAGATAATGAGCAAACTGAAAAATCTTCAGAAGTAAGTGAACATGATAATCCCCAAGCTCGCCGGCAATTGGAATTGTTTGAATATAGGAATCCAGCAACGGGTAAAATACCTAACAATATTAGGGAGAAAGAATTAAGATTCGCAAAGACCCTTCCAACGAAGGAAGAATTATTAATGAAGAAAGGAGGGGCTAAGAATTTTCAATCTATTCAAGACTATAATTGGACGCAGCGAGGACCATACAATATCGGAGGCAGAACCCGCGCACTTGCTTTAGATGTTAAAGATGAAAATACAATACTTGCCGGCGGTGTTAACGGAGGAATGTGGAAGTCTACAGATGACGGCGCTTCATGGACTGAAACTACTTCGCCAGGCGATATTCAAAGTGTTACTTGTGTAGTTCAGGATACACGTACTGGCAAAACAAATAACTGGTATTATGGAACAGGTGAGTTTACTCTTTTACCAGAGGGCATAGTAAATACCGCTACCGGTGGAATTGGACTTGATTCAAGTCTAATGTTTTTGGGTAACGGAATTTTTAAATCAACTGATGATGGGAATTCCTGGTCGGCATTGCCTTCTACCACTGTACCGGATGGAATTTCCTCTTCGGCTTTCTCGGTAGTCTATAATATTGTGACAAATCCGGCAAATTCAAATCAAGATGAAATTTTAGCTGCAACATGGAGCGGTATAATGCGCAGCACCGATGGAGGTGTTACCTGGGATACAACGCTTCCAAACTTGTTTGGATTATACAGCAACATTTCTGTAACCTCGAAAGGTGTATTCTATGCTACATTAAATTATGGTTCATTTCCATTGATTGGAGGAATATTTAGATCTACAGACGGCGTAAATTGGACGGATATTACTCCGAATAATTTTCCAATTAACATTAATCAGACGGCAATTGCAGTTTCTCCTTCAGATGAGAATGTAATTTATTTCTTATCGGATACTTCAAGTGGAATAACTGACGGTCATATTCTTTGGAAATATACTTACATATCCGGTGATGGTTCCGGCAGCGGCGGCGGCTGGGAAGACCGCTCTGCAAATTTGCCCTCTTATGGATCTTTTCCTGACTTTGATTCTGAATATGGGTATACCCTTAGTATGGCTGTTAAACCGGATGATGAAAATACTGTTTTTATTGGAGAAATAAACTTATATAGATCGACTGACGGCTTCGCTTCTTTTTCAAATACAACCTTATTAAACGATACACAAAATGGTGGCGAGTTTTTTAATACAGATCATGCTGATCACCATGCAATTATTTTTTCAAAATCAAATTTCAATATAATGTACGTCGGAGGTGACGGCGGTGTTTTTAAAACTAATAATGATATGGATTCTCCGCCGGTGTGGACGTCGTTAAACAATGGTTATTATACAACTCAATTCTATTCTGTTGCAATTAACCATGCGACAACCGACAATATAATTATTGCCGGATCTCAGGACAACGGAACAATTTTTACTAACTCGAGTTCCACTTCTTCTTCATGGAAAGGAATATACGGAGGTGACGGAACATTTTGTTATATATCCGATGATGGATCCTCTTACTATGTATCTCACCAATTTGGTAATGTTGGTAGAGTCTTATTGGACAACAGTGGTAATATCGTTTCAAGCGGCGCAATTTATCCTCCACTCGGCAGCTCGGGTCAGATTGCAATTTTGGAACCATTCGTTCTTGATCCAAACGACAATAAAGTAATATATTACGCACAAGGAGATTATATCTGGAGAAACTCGGACGTTACCGCAATACCGATTAATGGTCAACAGACTTCAACGAATATTAACTGGACTGAATTAAACAATACTTCAACTTCAGGTTCTAATATTTCTGCTATAGGAATTTCCAAAACACCAGCAAACAGAATTTACTATGGAACTGAAGACGGGAAAATTTTTAGATTAGATAATGCAAGCTCAGCCAATTCAACTCCGGTAGATATTTATACGAATAAAGGATTACCTTCCGGTGCTTTTGTATTTTGCATTGCCGTAGACCAGAAGGACGGTGATAAAGCAATTGCATGTTTTTCAAATTATTGGGTCAAGAGTTTATTTTATACTACCGACGCAGGTAACACATGGACTTCAATCTCAGGAAATTTGGAACAATATCCTGATGGTTCGGGCGATGGCCCTTCCACAAGGTGGGTTAAGATGTTGCCGGTAAACGGATCAAACATTTATTTTGTAGGTACCAGCACCGGTGTTTATTCAACTACAACTTTGAACGGGGATAAAACCGTATGGGCGCAGGAAGGAGCCAGCACAATCGGCAATGCAGTTGTAGATGCAATAGATGCACGTGTCACAGATGGCTTAATAGTAGTTGCAACACACGGGAAAGGAATTTTCACTACGCACGTAAATTTAAATACACCGGTCGATTCTAGTAATATTCTTCTTTCGTTTGATAATAACATTATACCAGCCAGAGGAGTTTATTCATCGAAGTTTAATTCTATAATAGCAAACAGGCTAACCGCACCAACTAGTACATTCAAAATTACAAAGCTAATGTATTACATAACCGCAGATCATTCTGGAGGCGTAGGCAGCTTTTATCCTTTTGAAGATGCATGTGGAAATTCGAATGGTGAACTTAGACCGTCTACTTACGGATCTTTAGAAAATATTTATACCCCATCAACTATACCCGGCTGGAATACAGTTGATCTTTCTTCTTCTCCAATATCGATTAGTCCGTCGCCAAATTATGTAGACAAAGAATTCTTTGCAGGAGTTGAATACGACGGTACACATGAACCTGCAATCGGATATGACAGCACTTCGTCAAATGGAAGAGGATGGTATAATGATGGAAACATTTACAACTGGACTCAATTAGACAGTCTTAATCCGCCATGGCATATTACTCTATGCATAAGAGCCGAGATAAGTACGGTTACGGGCATAGTTGATATAAGTACGGAAGTACCGAAGAATTTTGAATTATTTCAGAATTATCCAAATCCGTTTAATCCATCTACCACTATAGAATATGATTTGCCGAAGGGAGAAAACGTTAAATTAAAAGTGTGTGATATACTCGGCAGGGAGGTAGCCTCGCTGGTAGATGCATATCAGGCAGCAGGAACATACAAGGTTCAATGGAACGGAAGGAATAGCAACAATGAGTCGTTGGCATCCGGCATTTACCTTTATTCATTTGAAGCAGGAAGCTACAAATCCGTAAAGAAAATGATTTACTTGAAATAAAAAAAAGGTGGGATTCAACTTAGACACAAATTTTACATTTAATTCATAATCGGTAAAGTTGAGTCTCACTTTTATAAAAATAACTTAACAAGTTAATGGAAATATCATGTTAAATAATAAAGTTACCTTTTATTTTGTTATTATTTTTTTAATCTTATTTTATTTTATAACTTATGCACAAGACGGACAGCTTGATATGAGCTTTGCAGACTCCGGGAAAGTAATTAACAGCATCGGATCGACTGCTGATATTGGATGGTCTGGTGAAGCACATTCAACATTAATCCAAAGTGACGGAAAAATTATTGCTGTCGGGTTTGCGAGTGATGGGTCGCAAACTTTTTTTGCATTGACTCGTTATAATCAAAATGGAATTATCGACAGCACATTTGGAATAAACGGTGTTGATACTACTGCAATTGGTTATTCTGATGACAAAGCTTATTCTGCTTTGATTCAGCCTGACGGAAAAATAATTGCTGCTGGCTATGCTACCGAAAATTATTTGCATGTGTTCGCTTTAGTGCGCTATAACAAAGATGGAAGCCGGGATAATACTTTTGGTACAAACGGTATTGTAACCACTGCTGTAGACAAATCTGATGATAAAATATTTTCAATTGCTATTCAGCAAGATGGTAAAATAGTTGCAACCGGAACTTCATACGAAGGGATTAATAATCAAAATGTATACGTTTTTGCTTTAGCTCGTTATAACCCAGACGGAAGCTTAGACAATACGTTCGGAACAAATGGGATGGTAACAACAGCTTTAGAAATATCCGGCACATTGCAGCAGGACAATGAAGCTAAGTCGGTTATAGTTCAGAATGACGGAAAAATAGTTATTGGCGGATATTCAGCAGCAATGATGCTTTAATACGGTATAATAGCGACGGCAGCCTGGATAATTCATTTAATACAAATGGGATTGTAGTGACTTCCTTGGGGACAGGAAGTAGCGTTATTAACTCTTTAGCATTACAGAGCGACGGTAAAATTGTTGCAATTGGCTTCACTGAAATAGGCTATTATCAATACAATTTTACACTTGCTCGTTACGACACGAATGGTAGTTTAGACAATACATTCGGCGCAAATGGAATAGTAACTACTGCTATTGAGCAGTCGTCGGAGGCTAACTCAGTGACGATCCAGAGTGACGGTAAGATTGTGGTTGCAGGCTATTCAGGTGATGGAAACCGCGACGATTTTGCCTTAGCCCGATATAATACGAATGGAAGTTTAGATAACACTTTTGGCATAAACGGGATAGCAACTACGCCTTTTATTTTCTCTGATGAAGCCAATTCAGTAGCAATCCAGACAGACGGCAAGATAGTTGCAGCCGGAGCTTGTGAATATAATAACTTTTATGACCTTTACGGATTTGCGTTAATGCGTTACACAGGAAGTTCAAGCAGTGTGAACTCTGTTTCGGTGACCGTCGATCTTCCAAAGACTTACGCACTTTATCAGAATTATCCTAACCCTTTCAACCCAACGACAATACTTAAATATTCAATTCCCAAATCAAGTTTTGTTACAATAAAAGTCTATGATATAATTGGTCGAGAGGTTGCAGCTTTAGTTAACGAAGAAAAACCGGCGGGAAATTATTTTATTACTTTTAATGCAAGTAATCTTGCAAGCGGGATTTATTTTTATAGGATGCAGGCGGGAAATTTTGTAGATACTAAGAAATTATTATTATTGAAATGAGTGCCAAGCTAAGTTTGGACATTACTAATTGGGTGAAGTGGGAAATTGCGATTCCACTAGTCCCATCATGGCAAAACTCTAAAGCCATGTAGCGAGAAACCGGGTTGATGCTGGAAACGACATGAACCTAAGCGGCTTGACAAAGTAACCATGAAGGGTGTGCCAGGTAATTCTACGAAGACAAGGGTATTAATCGGAGCTGAATGGAAGCCGATGAATTGGATTCCTTATCTAAGAACGGGATTTTCATTTGGAGGATTAACTGGATTTCATTGGGGTTTAGGACTAGGTATTGAAGCAGGAGTACTCGAGTTCAACTTAAGTACACTTGATATGCAATCTCTAGTGAGCAACTCGGGCAAATATCTTTCAGTTGCATTAAACTCGAGATGGAGATTCTGACAGGAAGAATGAACATAAATTTAGATAATAAAAACCCGGTTTCAATGGAGCTGGGTTTTTTTATGAGACTATCCGGTGCATTGCGCTCTTTGACGATAAACTTATATCTTTGATCAGCGCTGGAAGTGTAGTCTGGAAATTAAATGGAAAATTAAGAACGGGAAAATCATTCCGGTTTTTGCGGAGCAAAAGCCGCAGGAGTGGTTTATATTTACATGAGAAAATGAGCTAAGGCTTCGAAGGGTTACGGGCGGGAAGTATAGATC
>JAJYSI010000050.1 GCA_021793635.1 Bacteroidota bacterium | reverse complement strand
TGTTTCCGGACATGTCTATTATGATAACAGCCAGAGCACTCCTATCCCAAATGTAAAAGTTATTTTAAGTTCATCCGGCGTTTCCGATTCTACCGTAACGAATAATACCGGTCTTTACAGCTTTGGCAATATCGCTCCAGGCACCTATACAATCAGCTTATCTAAATATGACTGTTGGGGAGGCGTTAATTCTACTGATGCTCTTGTTGCGGCTAAACATTTTATCGGTCAGATCTCTTTAGATTCGCTTCAGCTAAAAGCTGCAGATGTAAATAATAACGGACTGGTCAACAGCACCGATGCATTAATGATCTGCAACAGGTTTATCAATAAAATAAAATCTTTTGGTATTCCTGATTGGATATTCTCCGGCAACAATCAATTAAATATTTCAACTCAAAATGTAACAGATGATTTTAAAGGAATTGCCGCCGGCGATATCAACAGTTCTCTGGTTCCTTAGAAAATAAAAAACTGTCTGCAGGTTTTCATTTATAAAATCCGCAGACAGTTATATTATAAAACCTACATCTTCACAATTTCAACTCTTCTGTTTTTAGCTCTTCCCTCTTCTGTTCTGTTATCTGCAATTGGTTTTGATGCGCCCCATCCTTTTGATTTTAACCGCGTCTTATCAATTCCCAACACAACAAGCGCATTCATAACTGATTTAGCTCTATCCTCGGAAAGCTTTTGATTGGATTTATCATTGCCGACATTATCGGTATGCCCTTCAATGCTGATCTTCAAATCTTTATTCGCTTTCAGCATTTCAGCTATCTGGTTTACAATTTCCTTTGACTCCGGCTTTATATCTGATTTTCCGGTTTCAAAATTAATGTACAATGCAATAAATCCGTCTTTGTTTAATGCCTTCATCATTTCGCTTGCTTGCACTTCCTGCTTCATCGGTTCCATTTCCAAAATGTAAAGTGTAAAGTGTTCAACCGAAGTTGCTGTACCTCCAAAGCTGCCTACCTTTACCCAGTAATCTTTTTCCTTTGTTGAAAGATGGAACGTTGCCTCAATATCTGCATCCTGCGGATTTACATTCCTATAAAGCATAGATCCGCCGTTATTAACAACTGCATTCTCGTAATTCTTTATAATCTGCAACGGACTTCTTGCTTTTTCTCCTTTATCAAAATCATAGTAATAAGTTATTGAAAAAAGATTCCCTTCTTTCTTCTCGGTCTTTTCACTATTTATGCGAAGCTCAAGCTCGTTATAATTTTCAGAACACGCTGTAATATAAAAGTTGCTTAACCTTGTAAACAGTGGATGGTCTTTACATCCTTCGGCATCATTTTGAGCCAATGAAACGCATGACATTATAATAAATGCCCCTAATGCAATAAATGTTTTTTTCATGTATCTACTCCTGTTTGTATTTATTTGATGTTAATTAGTTTTAACCTTTTTCATTTTTAAAAAGCGCTTGTAATAATTATATGTCAAGCTTTAATCTTTTGTTAAATTGAATTCATATTCAATTGTAGTTTCTTCTTTGGTATTAGGATCAACTTTTTTAATTCGGCTTTTTTGCGCCAGCACTTTATCCTGCGCATTCCCTTTAAAAGGACCTAACAACTGAAATAACGGAACATCAGCCTTAACATTAACGAAATTATTTCCGGGTTTTACATTATCACAAGTCCCTTCAGCGTGCTTCTCAATATTTTCTTTTTTATCCCCCTGCTTGGATGCAGCTTTGATTAAGATTGTATATGTATCGTTGTCCGTAAAGGTAATTTCAATCCTTGCATCATCCACTTTAATACCATACTGTTCACTATCCTTGGATAATCCCTGGACGTCTGCACTGCTTATTGTTTTCTTGTAATATGTTCTTCCGCCTTCCCGCCCAGATGAGCATTTGTAGCAGTCATTTTGCTCTTCCAGTATCGTTTCTTCATAAAGCTTAAACTTAACACTTCCATAGGTTGTATATTTCTTCTGCTTAAATAAATTCCATTCAGCGTCGGCAGAGTTGTCGATTGTTATTTCCTTTTTATAAGTGCCGTCCCTATGATTACAGTAAACAGGATATTCTTCCGTTTGCTTATCTTTTGTTGTGCTGACTACATGCAATTTCACCGGTCCGGTAAAAGGGCAGATTTCATATTTCTTTAATCCGTCAATTAATTGTTTCGCTACTTTGTCTACTTCATCAAGCGCCTTTGCGCCATGCTGAACAGTCGACATAGCCCTTGATATTGCTTTTGCTTTTCTGTTATCCATGCACATTGCGGTTATAAGCGCTCTATTGTTCGTTACACTTACTTTAAGACTTATAAGATAGTCGCACCCAAAAGCTTCACCTAAATTTTTTAGGACATTATCATCTCCTGCACCGAGCAACTGCTTCATTCTTTCGACTTCTAATATGGCAACTATAGTTGATGTACTGCTAATTTCAACACAAGGATATGCAGTCTTCAGCAAATTAAACACCTGAGTTTCAAAGTAACCTAAATAAGATGCAGCTAACTTTCCGCTTGAATCTCCTGCCGCGGCGGTAGCAATAAAGAACCGTGGTTTTACATCCGCTCTTATTTCGATAATTGATAAAAATAAGATTACCGTAATTGCTATATATTTTTTCATTGCGTTGTTATTTTACAGTTTGGTAATAATTGTTTAATTCTCTCAACTTCTTCCTTCGGGATATTTGTCTTAGCAATTCCCAAATTCTCAAGGTGAATTAATTTTCCGGCGGCAGGCAATGCTGTTGTAATGGGATTGATATCAACATAAAGAGTTTTTAACAAATTAAGATTTCCAATATCTGCCGGCAATTTTTTTATATTGTTGTTTACAAGTGAAAGAAGAATTAGTTTTTTAAAACTTCCCGTTCTTTTCGGTACTTCTGTTACGAAGTTTTTAAAATTTATGATATATAATTGCTCTAAGGGATAATTTCTTGCGCGGTACAATAAATCGTCAAGGTTAACCGGCATTCCGAATTGTCCGCCGGTTATTACAAGAGTTTTAATGGATTTATATTTATCCATCTGATCAATCGTGCGTTGAACCGTCTTCAGCGACATGTCAATGCAAAGCATCGTCATGTCATCATAGTAACCGCTGCTTTCTACCTTCGGTGATTCATCATTTTTAAATTCTTCAATAATTTCTTTACGAACCGGTTCGGCAAGCAGGATATCGGCATGCTCTCCTTTTTTGGCGGTCTCCCACATCTGCTTAAAAAGCTTTGATCTAAATTCGACTCCCTTTTCTAATTGTTCCTTAGCCTGTTCATTATTTGAATTACTGTTTTTTTTCCCGGACATCATCAACTGCTTTGACAGCTCTCTGATTTGCTCGTTTGCCTTCTTAGCTTCAGCAGCGTTATCCCAGTTTGTGCTGCGCCTTATCTCCGCCATCTTTTGTCTTATCTGGTTTGCATCCATTTTTTGCGGGTAAGCAAGGGCGGCTGTAAATAAGAATAAACCGCATAAAAGAAAATACTTCATAAATTCAATCCCCGGTTTGGATTATTACATAATCATCTGGAAAGGTATAATTGGCATATTTAAAACATGACTGTAATAATGTTACATATTCATCTACTGCTTCAAGAGCTAAAAGTCCGGGTGATGATAAATCTTTTTTAATGCCGGTGGTGATTTGATTTAATTTTGCATTAACCTCTTCCAGTCTGTAAAAATCCGGCAGACTTTTTTTCAAGTCTGAGTATCTTTCTGCAATTATATCAAGATACTTCGGCGTAAGCTTGCCGCAGTAATCTCTTTCAATTGCTCTTACAGCTTCAACAATATCAGTTTCATCTCCAACCGACCCTATCTTTTCCATCAAAGGCTTGCGCTTTTGCTCGAGCTCAATGGATGCGACTGAGTCAATTTTATCAAGCTCTTGAATTTTATGAAAGTATTTTTCGCCCAACGCTTTCAATCTTTGCAATATCTGGCTCTGTTCCTTTGCAAGCTCATATCTCTCTTTATTTTTACTCTGCTCTTTCTGTGCAGCTTCCGGATCAGCCTGCGCATTCGCCATCTGCTCAGTTGAATATGCTTCCGCCCATGCTTTCTGTCCTTCCTTGCTCATATTCTTCAGCTTCTTAAGCTCTTCCATTGACAAATTAGTCTTCTGCTGAACCATCTTATTTATCATGGCTTGTTTTTCTTCTTCCGACATTTCATCTTTTTCAAGCTTCTGCATATCTGATTGGGACAACCCGTATTCTTTTGCCATGTTCTGCTTCATCTGCTCTTCAGAGCCGGCATAATTATCCTCAACCGTCTGTCTGCGGCGGTCTATTTCATCTTTTAATTCTTCATGAAGCTTGCTTAGCTCATTTAAATAATTTTCCTTTTCCACCCTCTTCATTGAACATGTTCCATCCGGCAGTGAAGGTATTCTCCCCAGAAATTCCTCCGGCTGCTTCTGGCTGTATGACATTGATGAAATTAAAATGCAGATTATGACTAAGTACAATTTTCTCATGTTATTCACCTTATAAAAATTATTTGAATTTCTTTCTATAATTCTCTGGAACCGGAACTACATCTACTAAATCTTCCGGAATTTATTTGACACCCTTATATTTTTTCCTTTAGATTTACAAGTATCCTGTGTCCTAAATTTATGTTGAGCTGTGCATTCTTTGCATTTGTGTATGCGTCCGCATCGAAGGCTACAATTATGTAATAATCTTTGTAGAGCAGGTGCAATTGACCGTTGTTGTTAAATGTAAATGCCCGATCACCCAGATTATTAACCATCGTTATTTCATTTTTACTTAAATTCATTTCGGTCTCAAAGGAATGCCGTGCAGTATTTCCCTTCTGAATTGCTTCTGCTGATTTCAACCCGTTTTCTTCTATCTGGAATAATCCGTGTACAGTATTGCTTTCGTTAATTTCATACTTATACCTCTCAGAAAATATTCCGGTTTGCGGATCTTTAGAAAGTGAATTGCTCTCGGCAGCAACATTAAAACCCGAAATCTCGGCTGCATCATTTGCGGTTAATAATTTTTCCGGCATAAAAACTTTTAAAGGAGCTTCACTTTTGATTGCATTACCTGAAGTATGGGTCTTACTGCATGAAATGGATAGGACTAAAAGAATTGAACAAAATAACCAGACAAGAACACCCATTTTTTTCATAATATTCACCCTACATTTTTTTATTCATTTTGTTGATATGTTTCCTGATGATCCCTGAATTTTCCAATCTTTAATTATTTCTGTGCTTAACCTTAAAATTTTTTTTATTAAAGTCAATACATCTAATGACATTTTCTTACATCTTTTTTACATTTATTGATTTCAATACTTAAAAATTTAAAGTTTTTGAAGTTTTACATAGTGAGTTTCAATTAAGTTGAATTTAAAATAGAATTGAGATCTAAGCGCTTTAGATTTTTTAACAATAAAAAGTTATTGCCTCTTCACTTTTCCCCTTCCCTTTATCATTCGATTTGTATTCCCAATGAATATTAACTAATGGCAAATGTCAAATGCCTACCTCACCGTTAATTTTATCTTTTCACTCCTTACACTTCCCGCATCATTATTAATAAGGACTGAATATTCACCTTCATCAGAATGCTTAACATTATCAATTTCCAAATTTGAATTTATCGCACCATCAATCGCTTTACTATTTTTAAACCATTGGCAATCAGTTACCGGTACTGCCGCAGCTTCCACTTTTAATTTTACCTTCTCTCCAGCTTTCGCAGTAATATATTTCGTCTGCGAAAGAATTATCGGAGCCAACTCTGGATTCCATCCTTCAAGTACATAAGCAGGCTTCATATAATTTGAAATGACTGCAGAATCTTTTTTCATCGTAAGCTGTCTCGATGCGAGAAGACGCTTACTTACATCAACCGGCTTGCCGTTGCTTAAGTTTGTGTTGTTATATTCCCAGTAATGAATGTTTGATGTCTCTCCGCCAACCGGACCCCATCCAATCGGAGCGATTCCCTTAAGTTTGCAGTTTAATAATACTGCCTCGCAATTTGGATAATTTGTCTTTCCGTTTGTAGGTGCGCGCGCAATTACTGTTTCGTCCTTTCCCTTTGCTTCGAATTTACAATTCACAAAAACATTACCATGGTTTGCCGATGTATTTCTTATCCACATAAATGGTCCGTACGATGTAAGCACGCAATCACTAAAGAAAGCGGGACCGCGTCCGAGTATTGTATCTCCCAGACCATTTATTGTGCAGTCGGTATAAAAGACTGTCCCATTTGATTGAAGCGCATCGCCGGAACCGGTAATGTTTACGTCGCAGACAATAATTTTCTTTCCGTTAATTAAAAGCCCTTCCGCCTGTCCGTATGCCGTGGTCTTAATAGTAAGGTTCACGAGTTTTATATTACTGCAATTGTCAACAGCGAATGCAGCACGCCTCGAAGGGAAAGTCCCAGGCACTTCATTTGTCTTTATATTTATTGGATGCGGATTGAATACCTCATTGTTTGCGTACTTAATAATAACTTTATTTCTATCTTCACCGAGGATAGTGACATTAGTTTTGTTTCTGAAATAAACTATCTCCTCATACGTTCCGTCTTTAATAAAAATTGTAACGGGATTAGGATCGTAATCCGGGATAAAATCTAAAGCGCCCTGCACGGTATTAAAATCTCCTGAGCCGTCGGCGCTTACTACAAGTCTTTTAGCATCTGCCGGAGGCGGAGATTTTTTAGTAGAGAATATCCAATCATTTTTTCTTGTAATTCCTTTAAAGCTTCCGTCCTTCAATGTCAAAACTCCCGGATCAATCTTAACATAATATTTCTTTCCATACTGAAGAAGATTATTATGCATATAAATTGTCGCAGTATCTCCGTGAAGAATTATTGGATAGAAATGAAATCCGTCAGTAAACCCGCCGATAATTGTAAGCTGATATTTGTCCGAAGCCGGCAGCGCCATGCCGGAAGGAGTTCCCGGCTTTGTATTTGCGTTTGTAAAATGTCCGGTTACATATTTATATGGTACCGGTGTATATACCGCATTTGGAGAAGGAGCAGCCTTAGCCGGACCCGCCGGTATGCTCATATCAAGCATATCAACAAGATGGTTATCCGACGCATCATAAACTCTTATCTTCCCTGTATGCCCTATTACCGGTTCAGATTTAAATGTTATTACAAGATGAGTATCCGGATTTACATTTACCGCATCATTCTTTGGAAACATAGCATACAAATTTGATTCTGCATGCTTCGTTTGAGCAAAAATAAATGACGCACTTATCAAAAAGTAAACTGTAAATCTTAATGTTAAAATTCTTTTCATAATTTTCATCTAAATAGAAAGATATCATCTTTTCCTAAAGATGACATCTTTAACATAAATTATTACTCTCTTCTTCATTTTCCACTCGCAGGGTTTCCGGTTTTATTGTGTCCCGGCATGCAAGGCTAATTAACTATGCTTTTCTCTTTTATCTCTTTCTCTTTCGCGTTCTTCAATCAATAGATTAAGCATGCCCTCCATCTTTTGAAATAAATTAGCAAACCATTTTGCTGCCTTATCATTTTTTGCCCACAGTTCTAAGGCTTGTTCCACATAATATATCGCTTCATTCTCATCGCCGAAGCCGGCATATTCCGGCATTTCATCCGGCATGTCTCTCAATCCGAAAATATAAAAAGGGACATAAGGATTATATTCCATCGCCTCTTTCAATGCGGCATCCGCATAAATATTCTTGCTGCGCTTAATAAAGTATAAATAGGCTTTTGAATATCTCCACACTGCAGATGGATCATCCTTGTAATCATTATAAAGCTTTTCAGCTTCGAGAATGCGGTTTAAGATTAAGAGCCTGGTTATCAAATCTTGCCGCATCCCTTGGTTGTCATCCGGATTAAGCATAAGCATTTCTTTTATGACTTCTATCGATTTACTTTTTTCACCTTTGCCCCACAATGCGTTAGCATAACCAGCCATTGCACGCATAAAGGGACGTGTTTCATGGAATCCCCAGAAATGCCCTTTATATTCTTCAAAGTTCTTCCCAAGAGTCTTCTTTCCGGCTTCAATTCCTTTAACATAAAATTCCAAAGCTTCATCAACATCTTCTGCTTTTAGCTCTGCAAGCAGATTATATGCATCTGCACAATTCTCATCAAGCTTTAAGGCTTTTTCTGCAAGCTTAATCGCTTCTTCCGTGTCGTCGCAATCACCGGCTTCGTAAATTAAATCCTGTGCCTGCTCAGCGGGTGAAAGATTAGAGTCATCAAATTCTATTTCTCTATTAAGATAGTTTTCCTGAACATACTTATTCGCCTCTTCAGCAGTAGCAAAGTTTTTTTCTTTCAAATCATCGGCAATTTTTTTCTGAAGCTTTTCCATATATGCTTCCGGAGATAATTTTTTTGATTTGCTCATTTTGTTAATCCTTCATTTCTTTCAAATATTTCAACTGCAAGATAAGTATAAAATTAAATTCACATCTGTTTAAATATAATCAAAAAGATAACGCAATAAATTTAGTTACATCTTAGAAGAGAGTTCGCGGAAGATTAATATGTCAGTAATCTAAAGTTAATCCGGAAGATTATTTCAATAATTAAAGAAGTGTTTAAATTCCTTTTTACAGAGATGCCGCTTTCCCCCTATTTAAATTCTATCGGCATTACCACAACCACCCTTATTTTTCTCTTAAGTTTTATTGCAGGAGTAAATCTAATTTTTTGCGCAGCCTTTATTGCGGCTTCATTACATCCATACGGCAAACCTTTAATTACTTTTTCGCATATAGGTATTCCAGTCGTATCAATTAATAATTTCAGATAAACTATACCTTTGATACCATGCTGAAGAGCCTCTATAGGATATTTTATCCAGGATTTAATTGTATCCGGACTTGATAGTACTTTCGGCATTGATTCAACATAGAATCCGCCAGACCTATCAAACTCAGAGAATACTTTTTCACAATTAGAGCCAGTATGAACATAATCAATAATAGAAAAATCTTTTTTAAACTCAACCGGTACTATGCAATATGAAGGTAATTTTTTATGATTTATTATAGAAGGAATAAACCTTGAAGATAATACTACTCTTTCTGCTTCGTAGTTAAAGTCTCGTGATAATCCTAAATTAGGCAATATTTTATTTACAATAATCGGATTTGATGGTATGCCCGAAGTATCCACTAAAACTTTTACCAGCACAGTACCATAATAATTTCTTAATATAACGCCGAAAGGCGGAATAATTTTCTTTTCAAGCGAGCCCAATCCGCCAATCAATTCCGGCGCTCCTTCTTTAAAAACACTTTCGCTCTTTAATAAGTTATCATAAGTAATTAAACTATCACTTACTGTTTTGATTTGTGAGAATGCATTTGCGGCACAAAGCAGTATAAATATTAAAGTGAAAAATCGTTTCATAATTTGATTTCGTTCTCTCCTATGTTCTCTCATTGAATGATTACTTATTTCTATTTAAATTCTAAAGGCAGGACTACCACACTTCTAATTTTTTTATTAAACTGAATCGCTGGATTATATCTTACCTTTTGTGCAGTACTAATTGCTTCTTCGTTGCATCCATATGGTAGACCTTTTAGAATTTTTTCGCATATAGGTATTCCTGTTGTGTCAATTAATAATTGGACATAAACAAAGCCTTTAACGCCATGCTGAAGAGCCTCTTTAGGATATTTTATCCAGGATTTAATTGAATCCAGCTTAGTTAATAATCGTGGCATTGACTGAACCGGTGCCATTTCTACACTATTGAACTCAGTAATTATTTTCTCACAATTAGAGCCAGTATGAACATAATCAATAACAGAAAAATCTTTTTTAAACTCAACCGGTACTATACAATATGAAGGTAATTTTTTATGATTTTTTATAGAAGGAATAAATCTTGAGGATAATACCACTCTTTCTGCTTCCCGATTAAAGCTGTATGATATTCCCTTAACAATAGCCGGAAAAGACGGTACGCCAGCGGTATCAACCAAAACTTTTACAAGCACTGTACCGTAGTCGTTTCTTAATATAACAAGAAAAGGAGGATGAATTTTCTTTTCCAGCATATTCAATCCCCCAATTAAACTTGGCGCTCCTTCTTTATAAACACTGTCGCCTTTTAACAGGTTATCGTAAGTAATTAAACTATCACTTACTGTTTTGATTTGTGAGAATGCATTTGCGGCACAAAGTAGTATAAATATTAAACAAAAAAATCGTTTCATAATTTTAAAACTTTCAGTTTGGCAAACTTAAGTAAAAAGATGATATCTTTTTCTCGTCTATCACTGACCATTCAGTGTCAGAAACGAGCACTGTAACGCTATATACAATGTCAATTCAACAAAGATGACATCTTTAAAAACCATAATACGATATTCAAAGGTATGAACTCAATTATATCTGTATATAATATAAACTGTTTATACTTTAGAAATTAAAATCCCTCGGCTCGCCGTTTAGTTCGCGACCTCTTAATATCATTTCCTTGTAAAGTTTGTTAAAATCTAAGCTGTGGTCTACTTCTTTAGGAGTAAACCCTAAACCGTTGTTTATTCTGAATACGTATCTCTGATAAGCCTTGGGTAATTCTGCAAGCAGTTTATTTTTTATATAATTATTTGCAGCTTCAATTACTCCCTGCCTCCAGTCTTCATTAAACTCGACCGGTACTTTCTCGTCAGTATATCTCAGAGTTTCAATAGCCTCGTTAAACTCGCGGTTATCTTGAACTTCCTCATTTTTCATTCTTGCAGTCATTAGCCCAATTGTTTTAGCATCCTCAAATCGGTTCATAAATTCGATAATTTTTCCATCCTCATTACTAAGATACGGTCTGTTATCCGGTTCCGGTACAGGCTTATCCTTATTCCTCAGTTCATCCTTCCTTCGCCATTCTTCTCTACGCAGGTTACAATAAAACTCTTCCTTCTTTCCTCTAATATCTTCAAGCATGTATAGAGAACCGAGCCCGGTTTTCATCTCGTAATACTCATACCATGCAGGAATTTCTTCTTCATATTCTTCGCCATCTATATTAACATACTGTTGTTTGAAGTCCTCATATTCCTGCCATTTATACCACCTCGAATCTATTTCCTTCATGCTGCTGTTTCCTATAAACGACATGTAAAGATTAAACTCATCCTGCGAGATCGGAGATATGAACGGACAAATCTCAATTTTCTCAGACCATTCTTTGAAGTCCTCGGTAACCTCTATCTCTGGTATTTTAATCAGCTCAGCTCTCCACCGTATCTGAAGATCAAAAAGCTTTCTCTGCTGTATTTCCCATAACTTATCTTCCGCCATTTCTGTAAACATAGTCTCATTATCATCCTGCTCATCCTTATAATGCTGTCCGTATAATAAAGCTTTCGTCTTTCTATATGCATAAATAAATTTAAAACTTTTTACACTACTAGTCTCATATCCTTCGAAGAAAGCAGTATATCTTGGATTAGCATCCATGTCCAGTCTAATTTGGTTTTCCAGCTTGTTCCAATTCTCAACAGCCGGATCCTTCTTTTTTTCTTCCCGGACTTCCTGCGGTGTATTGCTTAGTTCGTCATTCGTATTTTCTTCCGGCATAATTGTACCTCACTCAATTTTTTAAATTCAATTTAATTTAAGATAGATATGTCATCTTTTCCAGCATACAGAAGATGTCATCTTTTCCTAAAGATGACATATTTAAATAACTCACCTTACGCAAAAACTAAATATTTAAGTTTTGATTTTAGAATTTCATAGCAAAGCAT
>JAJYSI010000049.1 GCA_021793635.1 Bacteroidota bacterium | reverse complement strand
TAAATAACTAAAGTACCTCAAAATATATGAAATTATAAACGGGGTTTTCTTTTATTAAACTGTTTAATGACTTTTCTTTATCTTATTTAACCCCATAACCTTTTCCACAGTTTATTATTTTCTTAGAATTTATTTATATTTTTAAGGATATGTTAAATACAAATAATACATTAATTGCATAATGAAAATTGCTGAAAAAGTAGTAGCCTATTTAATTATTTTCATAAATTATATCATCCCTAAACATAAAAACGAAATGAAAAGAGGAATTGTCTTTTGTGATATGGGTATCGGTAATTTTGTTTTTCTCATGCCTATAATTAAAGCTTTATCAAAGAAATTTGAAATTACTCTTGTAGCTGAAAAACCTGAAATTATTGCCATAATTGATGCCCATTTTGAATGTAGTAGAAAAATAAGCGGGAAATATGATTTTAGTATTAATAATTATTTTGTTTTACAAAGAAAAAATATACTTAAAATATTAAAGTTAAGGATACCACTGAGAATTGGACAAGTAAATAAGAAGGACAAGTTCTATAGATTTTTTAATAAACATATACCATTTGATGAAATAAATTACGAGTTATATCAGAATTATAAGCTGATAGATTTCTTAGGAGTTGAAAAAGAAAGGCTTTTTTTTGAAATAAATAAATACATCCACGATAAGCCTTATTTTGTAGTTCAGCCTCGTAGCTATACAGATAAAGGTAAGAACACGGATTTAAGAGAATTAATTGAAAAATTACTTAAAGCAGCCGATGTGATTTTAATTGGGCATGATAGAGAAAATGTTGATTTGCCGGGAATAAATTTAATTGGTAAAACAACAATATTGGATGCAGCAGGTATTATTAAAGGATGTATGCACTTTTATTGTTTAGAATCAGGGTTATCTCACATTGCTATCGCAATGAAAATTCCTACAACAATCTTTCTGGCTCAAGAGACACCAAAAAGAGTTATGCACGACGAAGCTGAGTATGTTAAAAAATATTCTATACAAGAAAATGTTTAAATCGTTGACAAAATGGTTAAACCATTATTTTATAGATTAAGTAGATGGTTCTAATCTTAATTTAATTTTATAACTTATAATGAATTTTACTCTTATTAAAAATAATGCCGGGCTCTTTTAATTTATGGGAATAGTTATCCGACAAAGCGCCAAATCGGTAATCCTTACTTATATTGGAATTGCTATTGGAGTTGTAAATACTCTTTGGCTGTTCCCTTATGTTTTAACACAAGCCCAAATAGGACTTGTAAGAACATTGATAAATGTTGCTACTTTGCTTGCAACATTTGCATGCCTGTCAGCCGGTAATATTCCAAACAGATTTTTCCCATATTTCAAAGATTATAAAAACAAGCACCACGGATTTTTATTTTTTCTTTTAGTGATTGGTGTAATAGGTTCTGGAATATTCATCATACTCTTTCTAAATTTCAGATTTTTATTTGTTGATGCCTTTGTAAAGAATTCCCCTATGCTGATAAATTATTTTTATCAGCTTCTTCCTTTTACTTTAATAATGGTATTCATTACCATATTTGAATCTTATAATGTAATCCAGCAAAATCCTGTTGCGCCGATTTTTACAAGAGAAGTATTAACCAGGTTTTTCCTTTCAGCCAGTCTTGTGATGTTTTTGTTCTTTAAATATGATTACAAATGGTTTATAAATATTCTCATTAGTTTCTATGGTGTGGTATTACTGATTTTAATTTTTTATACTTATTATAAGAAATATTTGTACGTCAAGCCTAACTTTGAAACTTTCAAAAATCCTTTGCTCAAGAGTATGCTTGTTTATGCCGGATTTGTTCTTATGGGAAATGCAAGCGGAGTTGTAATCAACAATATTGACAGCTTGATGCTAAGTGCATACGCAGGCTTAACGAGTACGGGAATTTATACCATTGCGTTTTTTATTGCGACATTTATTGAAATTCCGAAAAGATCAATGTCGCAAGTGCTGATTCCTCTTGTTGCGGAAGCGAATAAAGAAAATGATATTAAGCAGCTTGATGTTTTATATAAGAAGTCTGCCATAACGCAGTTAATAATCGGCGGAATAATTTTTCTCGTAATCTGGATAAACATTGGAAATATTTTCTTCCTTATTCCGCACGGCAATTTATACGTTGAAGGAAAGTGGGTAGTATTCTTTATTGGTTTGGGAAAAATTTTTGATATGGCTACAGGTGTTAACCAGGAAATAATCGGCTCATCTAAATATTATAAGATTGACTTATCCCTCTTCCCAATTTATGGATTGACTGCGATTGCAGCAAATATGTTCTTTATTCCAAAGCTTGGAATGACCGGAGCTGCTATAGCAACTGCATCGTCGCTCTTTTTAATAAACACGATTAGATCAACAATATTAATGTTTACTCTAAAAATTCAGCCGTTCTCAATCAATACTTTGAAAGTTTTAGCTTTTGCCGGATTAGCATTTCTAATAAACTATTTTCTTCCGCATTTTCAAAAACATTTTGTAATTGATATTGTTTTAAGATCTATTATTATTGCGGCAGTTTTTATTTTACTGGTGCTGGTTTTCAAAGTATCTGAAGATATAAATTCTATTTCCAATAAATTACTGGCAAGATTTTTCCCGAACCTAAAGTTCAAATTTTAATTTTATTTTGGTGCTCGAAATGAAAAAGTATGATGTTAAAGATATTATTGATTGTATTAAAGACGATTATAATTTAATCGGCGATACTGAAGGAAAATATTTTACAAATGTAAAGCCCGTAAATGAAGCTGATGAGGATTCATTGGTGTGGATTAAAGGTGCTAAAGATAATAAACGGGAATTACTTCAGCAGACGAAATCAAAAATTATTATTTGCGATGAAACTTTGACGATTGAAGAGGAATTCCTAATGGAAAAATGTTTCATTGTAGTAAATAATCCAAAGCTGGTCTTTATAAGAGTGGTTGAAAATTTATTTGTTCGGGAAAAGCAATGCGGAATCCATCCAACTGCTGTGGTTGATCCGGAAGCAGAAATACATCCGTCTGCATATATTGGTGCCTTTACTTTCGTCGGTAAAAGTAAAATAGGCGAGAATACTTATATTTACGGGCACTGTTTTATATATGACGGCGTTGCAATTGGAAAGAATGTAACAATACATGCCGGTACAGTTATTGGTTCAGATGGATTCGGATATTCGCGCAATGAGAAATATGAGTTTGAAAAATTTCCGCATGTCGGCGGAATTATAATCGAAGATAACGTTGAGATCGGCTCGAACACTTCAATAGATAGAGGCGCTTTAGGAAATACCCTCATTAAAGAAGGCACAAAGATTGATAACCTTGTCCATATCGGTCATAACTGTATCATTGGCAGGCACTGTGCGATTATTGCAAACACAATGCTTGGCGGGAGTGTGGAGATTAAAGATTATTCATGGGTAGCTCCGTCGGCATCCATTCTAAATCAATTAAAGATTGGAGAAAAAGTTACTGTCGGTATGGGAGCCGTGGTTACTAAAAGTGTTCCAGACGGTGAAACATGGACAGGCGTTCCGGCAAAGCATTTAAAAGAATTTGCAGATATTCAAAAAGCTATTAAAAAATTAATCAAATAAATTCTTACAGCTATGGATAAAAAAAACATTTTGATATTATCCCCGCATACAGATGATGCTGAACTGGGATGCGGCGGAACAATTTCGAGATTGATAGAAGAAAAGAACAATATCCACTGGGTTGTCTTTTCTACTGCAGAAGATTCTCTTCCTAAGGGCATGCCAAAAGATACTCTTCGGAAAGAATTTACTCAGGTTTATAATTCGCTTGGTTTAAAAAACGGAAGCGTGGAAATATTAAAATATCGGGTAAGATATTTATTCGAAAAACGTCAGCAAATTCTTGAAAAGTTAATTTCCCTTAGAAATAAGTTCAAACCCAATCTTGTTATCGGTCCGTCGTTAAATGATGTCCACCAGGATCATATAATTGTAGCGACTGAAATGGTGCGTGCATTTAAATCTTCTGCTTCCATTATCAGTTACGAACTCCCATGGAATCATGTTACGTTTAACGTGCAAATGCTGATAAGATTGGAAAAGAATCACATCCAGAAGAAAATTAATTTAATAAATTTTTATAAATCTCAGTTTATAAAAGAACGGAATTATTTTTCGCCGGAGTTTATTTTCGGTCTCGCTGCTGCAAGAGGAGTTCAATCAAATACAAAATATGCCGAAGCTTTTGAAATAATAAGATGGATTGACTAAAAAAGATGGGTTACCGTTTCGTTAAAATAACTTCATATTACAGAGATTTTCTTAAACAATACTACATTGATAATCCGGATATCAAAAATAAAAGCTACGATGAACAGTTGGCTCACTTGATGAGTCAGGCTTATGCTTGGTCCGACTTTTATTCAGTTCACTTAAACAAGCTTGGTTACGATGCTCATGAAATAGTTTGTAATGCCGAGCCTCTTCAGAATTCTTGGGCAAAGGAAAACGGATCTTTATCAAAAGATTTGGAAATAGTTTTTGAACAATTGAATAAGCTAAAGCCTGAAGTTGTTTTTTTTCAGGACAGTTTTAAATTTAACGGCGAATGGGTTACCGAACTAAAAAAGAAAATTCCATCAATTAGATTAACTATCGGGTTCTGCTGTACAAATTTCAACAACTTATACTTAGAACAATTTAAAGCCTTCGATTTGGTTATCGTCTGCTCTCCTCATTTCGAAAAATCCTTTAAGGAGTTTGGGCTTAATGTTTATACTTTGATGCATGCTTTCGAAGCCTCAATTATAGATAGGGTAAAGCTTAACAATAATTATCCTGAAACAGATTTTATTTTCCTCGGCTCTTTTATCCCCGGACCCGAAAGCCATGATTTACGGCAGCAGGTTGTTGAGCATCTTCTTAAATCAAATATTGAAATAGAACTATATTCGCACATTCTTACCATCGAACCGGTTGATTTATTTTTCCGGCAAAGCGCTTATATTGCGGCAAATGTTTTAAAGAAATTGAAGCTTTCTTCACTTGCGGAATCACTCCCTGGAATTAAAAAAGCATATTACCTAAACAAGATGCCTCAGAATCCTAAAAACATTTCACTCATTAAAAAGAATTCCAAGCCGTCAATTTACGGTATAGAAATGTTCAAAGCCTTGTCCCGCTCGAAGATTGGATTTAATTATCACGGTTATGCTGCCGGTGACTATGCCGCAAATGTCCGCTTGTTTGAAGTAACTGGGGTCGGCTCTTGTTTAATTACTGATTGGAAGAAAAATCTTAATGATATTTTTGAGATCGATAAGGAAGTTGTGGCTTTCAACACTGCAGATGAATGCGTAGAAAAAGTTAAATGGCTTATCGACCATCCGGTTGAAAGAAAAGCTATTTCGGAAGCCGGGCAGAAGCGTGTTCTTAAAGATCATACTTTTGAAATTAGAGCAAATCATCTTGATGAAATAATCCGAAAAGAATTAAGTAAACATTAACGAAAATATGTACGAAGATTATTACAATAATTTTTATAAAGAACTTGCAAGAATAGACGATAAGAACAATTCCTTTGATAAGATAAAAAATCTTTTACCCGAACTTAAAGGGAAAGAAAAAATTATTGATATCGGCTGCGGGCATGGTTCCGTCAGCCATGAGTTGATTAAAAAAGGTTTTGAAGTTTACGGGCTTGAGATTAACGATGAAGCGCTTGAGAATCTAAAGTCAAAGGGATTTAAGATAATCAAAAAGGATATAACCCAGCCGCTGGATATTAACGACCGGTTCGATGTTGTTCTGCTGCTTGATGTCCTTGAACATGTCTTCGATCCTTTCGGTTTACTTGCCGAAGCAAAGAAGATTACTTCGAAGGATGGTTACATTATTATTTCCGTGCCTATATATTTTGATTTGCTTGATAGGCTGAAAATCCTTTTTACCGGCAACATTATTAGCCTGGATAATCTTTGTTACGGCGTGGAGAATTATAAAAAGTTTAGAACCTTTAATTATGACCACATTAGATTCTTTCGCCCTAAAGAAATCCTTGAGATGGGTAATAAATTAAATCTAAAATTCGATAAGGTAGAATATCTTCCTTCTTTTTACTTAGGCAGAAATAAACTATTAAAGCTGGTTATGAAAATCATCAGCAATAAGATTACTGCTCCTATTTATCCTAATCTGCTTGCACATTCGATGAAAGTAAGATGGAAGGTAAGTTGAAGAAAATAGGGATACTTGCTTTTGTAAATAAAGATGCAGGCGGTGTATATCAATATACGCAATCACTGATAGATGCCATGGCAAAAGATGAAGCCAACAAATATGTAATCTTTGTCGATTCCAATTCAGGCAATATAAATTCTTATAACCTTGAAGTTAGAAAAGTAAACACTTCAAGACCGAATGCGGCTGTAAGGATTTTAAAAGCTGTTCAATTATTGCTGCTCGTTAAATCTTCTTTCTTAGAGAAAGTTAAAAAGTCCGACTACAATGACATTGATTTATTTATTTCTCCGCGTGTAATAATGTACACTCAGTTCTTCGCCGTGAAGCCTTTTATTCTTACTCTGCATGATTTACAGGAATATTATTTCCCGGATTTCTTTTCTCATCAGGAAAGAATAGTAAGATTTGTAACAACCCGTTTCCTGTCCCGGAAAGCTCAGAAGATTATCTGCGAATCGAATTACGTTAAAAACGACATTACAAAGTTTTTAAAAATAGAAGATAAAAAGATTGTCGTCTTGCCTGCTCCTCCTCCGGCAAATGTTATGAATATACAAATTACCGAAGAACAGAAATTGACTGTAAAGCAGAAATACAATTTGCCTGATAATTATATTTTTTATCCGGCAGCATTCTGGCAGCATAAAAATCATATTAAGCTTGTCGAAGCCTTCAAAATACTATTAGAAAAACATCATGATTTACATTTAGTTCTCAGCGGTTCAAAACAAAACTATTATTCGGCGGTTGTAAATAAAATCGATGAACTGAATTTAAAAGATAAAGTTTTGCTCCTGGGTTATGTAGATTATGCTGATTTGCCTTATCTATATCTTTTATCCCGGATGCTGACTATGCCGAGCTTATTCGAGAGCATAAGCATTCCAATCTTCGAAGCCTTTGCTTTAAAAGTTCCGGTTTGTGCTTCTAATATATTGGCGATTCCCGAACAAGTCGGCGATGCCGCACTTCTATTTAATCCTGATGATGAAAAAGATATAGCTGGACAGATAGATATTTTACTCGGTGATGACAAATTTCGAAAAGATATTGGATTAAAGGGTTACAACAGATTAAAACAATTTTCTCATGAAGATTATAAGAAAAAGTTAGAAGCAATCATAAATTAATTACTTACACTTATCTGCAGTTGTTCTACACTAATACTGTCATAACTTCGTAACACAGACTTCAGTCTGTGCGAAATAAAATTAACAATCAGATGCCAGCCTAATTTTTATATTTCTCAACTTATTTATTCCCATCAACTGACATAAAAGAAAAATCTTCTATGTAACCGAAATACTATTGATTGCAAGATATTTTTTTCATAGGTTAAACAAGTAAAAGAATAATTACGGGGTTAATATGAAAAAGTTGTTTCCTTTTTGGGCGGTATCTGTTCTGCTTTTGTTGGGGGGGTGTGCTCGAAATACAATCACGTCTCCGAATGATAAGCTTAGCTCTGCCGGCAAGCTTACTCTTCAAATAGATAAAGTAAATGCTCCTCAAGATGTAGTGACTGTTGCGGCTTATTTAACACGACCTAACTATGATACTCTTTCATCAAGTCTGAATCTCCGTTCAGATTCCAGCGCTGATGTTTTTATTCAGAATATTCCTGCGGGGCTATGGCATTTAACTGTTAATGCTTTGAATGATTCAAATGTTATTGTCTACAGCGGTGAAACAGATGTTACTATTTCAGATGGAATAACAACTCAAGTTAGTTTGACTCTGGTCCCAACCGGACAAGGCAGGGGCAGTATTTATATTATGGTAAACTGGGGAACTGCTCAACAAACCTTTCTTGACTATATGAACAATCCCGTCTTTGTAACTTCTCAGAATCCATCTTATCCGCTTGAAGTTTCTGAGCCGAAAATTCTTTATGAAAATGGCGTGTATAAAATGTGGTATCTATGTACTTATAATTCAGGTCATGGAAATATTTGGTATGCCGAATCTTCGGACGGAATAAACTGGACTAATAAAACTTCGTATCCTGTTTTGGATGTCGGTGCCGCAGGTTCTTGGGATAGTTATAGTCTAGGAGGAGGGGCAGTAATAAAAGATGGCAACACATATAAAATGTATTACAATGGTCTAAGCCAATTATATGGTCAAACTTCAGTAGGGCTTGCAACTTCAACTGATGGCATTCATTGGCTGAAGTATTCTAGTCCGGTTTTTACTTCAGATAGTTCCTTACACTATTATATAGGTGCAGAATCTGTTATCAAAGAGAATGGTACTTATTATATGTATTATGCTTCTAGTCCAAGATATAATTATAATGCTTTTTCTATTAACGTGGCTACTTCTTCAGATGGAATAACTTGGAGAAGTAATGACGGCAATCCAATATTGACGGCTTCATACCCTTGGGAAGGAGTTGGTATAACTTATCCAAGTGTTATATATGATGCCGATAAGTTTATGATGATTTATGAAACTTCTGATAGACAATATTATGGAATCGCTTCATCTGCCGATGGAATTCATTGGTCAAAACAATCTAATCAGCCTGTCTTTTCAACTGGAGATACTTATATGAAATGGACTCAGATAGATTATCCTTTCCTGCTTAAGCTTGGTACCGAATACAGAGTTTATTATTCCGGTAATCCGGGAAATGATCATTTAAGTATTTGCTTTGCCAGAGCCTTTAATCTGCAATAATGAAAATATGATTAATCAAACTGTGGTTACTCAAATAGTGTTTTTGTCATTCCGGACTTGTTTCGGAATCTCTTTTATATGGTCTTTAGATATAAATCCGGAAACCTTTCAGGACATCATAACATTCTTATATCTGCCGGTAACTTCAGTTAATCCAAATTGATTTATGAGGTTATTATGAAAATGTTTTTTCCCTTTTTAGCTCTTGCTGCTCTATTGCTGTTAGCAGGCTGTTCCAAAAGTACAATCACTTCACCGAATGATAACCTTAACTCTGCCGGCAAGCTTACTCTTCAAATAGATAAAGTAAACGCTCCGCAAAATGTTGTTACGGTAGCTGCTTATTTAACAAGACAAGATTATGATACTCTTTCTTCCAGCATGAATATCCGAACTGATTCAAGCGCTGATTTATTTATTCAGAATATTCCTGCCGGTCAATGGCATCTAACTGTGAACGCAATGAATGATTCTAACTTAGTCGTTTACAGCGGTCAAACTGATGTAACTATTACTGACGGATTTACTACGCAGGTTAGTTTGACACTAATTCCTGTTGGTAACGGCACCGGTAATATTTTTATTTCCGTTACATGGGGAACTTCGGTTTGGGCTGATTATTACGGCAATCCCATATTTACCAATTACAATAGCCCTAATCAACCCTTAGGCGTAACACAAGGAAGAGTTTTATATGATAACGGCATTTACAAAATGTGGTACATAAATGTTTATAACTCTGCTGTCGGTACTATAGGATACGCTGAATCAAATGACGGAATCCACTGGCATTATCCGGTAAATTATCCTGTACTTACTCATGGTCAAGCCGGTGCATGGGATGATTATTCGGTTGGGGTTGGGGCAGTAATTAAAGAAGGTACAATTTATAAAATGTATTACAATGGATTTCAGGATCAAAACGGCGAATGGGATATAGGTTTGGCTGCTTCGGCAGATGGTATTCATTGGACTAAATATTTGAATCCTATTTTAACACCGAACGCTGTTGAAAATCAAATAATTGTCTCTTCTGTTATAAACGTAAACAGTAAGTACTATCTTTATTATACAATTCGAAATTATCCTTACTATTCAATTGGAGTCGCTACTTCATCCGATGGAATAAACTGGACAAAAAATCCTGCTAATCCTGTTCTATCTCCGGACGCAGTTTGGGAAGGAACTGGTATTTTCTATCCCTCTGTAATTTACGATGCCGGTCAATTTAAAATGGTTTATATGAATGCTGATGCTGACGGATTCGGTTTTGCTTATTCAAATGATGGTGTAAATTGGCAAAAGGATTCCAACAATCCTTTCTTTACACCAAAAATGATTAGCAGCAAATGGGCAAATGAAATTGCTTACCCGGATTTTCATAAAATTGGAAATCATTATTCAATATATTACACCGGATTTCCCAATAATGATGATGGAGAAATTGGAGTAATAACAAAATAGCTTAACACATCCTCGTAGCACAGACTTCAGTCTGTGCTGCAATGAACTGTTAATATTCATTTCATAATTACAATACTGCAGCAATCAAATGCTAAAATTATTTGCAGCTATTCAAAACGCATTTTTGTAACAGCCAATCACGTCTTGAGCTAAGCAAATTATATCTTTCCAACTTCAAAGCTCATTTTTGTGAGTATGTATCACATTTTCGGAAGTGCGAAATTGCCCTGGGTCACTGCGAAATTGCTGCGGGTCACTGCTAAACTTATCTGGTGATATGCAAAATTATCCTGGGTCACTGTGCAACTCATTTGGGGCTGTGCGAAACTCATTTTTGTGAGTGCGAATCATATCTGGAGCTGTGCGAAACTCATTTTTGTGAGCGCAAATCATATCTGGGACTCTGCGAAATAGCCCTGGCTCACTGCGCAATTGTTCTGGAGTACTGCGAAACTTGCCTGGGTGAGTGCGAATCACACCTGGAGCTCTGCGAAACTTACCTGGAGCTCTGCGAAACTTACCTGGAGCTCTGCGAAACTTACCTGGAGCTCTGCGAAACTTATCTGGCATTCTGCAAAACTTAACCGCGTGAGTGCTGAACTTATCGGGGACTGTGCATGATCCATCAAACACTCTTCTAAGTTTATTTGAACAGATGTAAAACCTTTCCGGCTAATTCCGAATAACATTCAACTCTCTGTAAAGTCCATTTAGCAATCTGCAAAATGAAATAATACAGCTGCGCTCTACAAAAGTTCATTCATAATTTTATTTAGCTCTCCTGCAATCCTTTCTCTATCAAAAACTTTCACTTTGGATAAGTCTGTTTTATATTGGCTGCTGCATTCAAATATTTTCCCGCCGTCTTCATCATATCTGAACATCATTCCCGCATTTGTATCTTCTAATATTTGTTTAACTTCATTGTTATCATTGCCAAATGCGATTATCGGTTTACCGGTTCTAAGATATTCAAATAATTTGCCGGGCACATGTCTTGGCTCTGTAGAACAAACAAGTAAGTAAGATGCGCTCATTAATTCTTCAAGCATCTTTCTGTAAGGAAGCAGACTAATATACTCGGCATAATTGGTTAGTCCTGCATCATCTATTGATTGCTTAATTCCCGGACTTACGGTCCCAATAAATTTTAATTTAAGCTTTCTGCCGTTATCAATTTCTTTTTTTACTCTTTGCCAGAAAGCCGGAATGTCCTGGAAATCAAAAATATTTCCTGCATGCAAAATTATTTCTCCTTCTTGCTTTTGAAACGCGTCAAGATTTTCGAAATCATCTTCATTATATCCCCAGTATAATACAAAAGATTTATCCTTTGCGAATGGATATTTATTTATGTAATTATTCTTCATTGTATCGGTAACGAAAACAGAAGCCGAGGATTTCTTGATAACTTTTTTTTCAAGATGATTATCAATTGCTAATGTAATCTTACTTCGTTTAAAGTTTTTGTAGTAAACAATATCAACCCACGGATCTATAAAAACAGGATAGAGAGGTTTTCCAAACTTTTTTGATAAGG
>JAJYSI010000048.1 GCA_021793635.1 Bacteroidota bacterium | reverse complement strand
AATAACCAATTTTTAACCTCATTAAATTTTTAAATAAATAAACTTTCACCCCGAAATTTTCCGGTGCAATAAATTTCGAAAAGTAATGTGATTAGACGCCGACAAACTTAAAAAGGTTGCATCGTTTTTACAAGGTAAGAATTTTAATTAATTCACCCTAAAAACAGCAAACTTTAAGTATGTAGTTTCCGGCATTGCCGTCAGTTGCGGATGGTCTAACGCAGCACTTGCAAAGTGCACCTGTTGAATATTTACCTCAGCTTTTCGGGATGCATCAATTAGAATTTCGGTAAAAGCCGACCTGCCGATGAAATGCGAGCACGATGAAGTAACGAGATACCCATTCTTAGCAACAATTTGAAGTGCACGCTTGTTTAGCTTCTCATATCCTTTTGTGGCTATCGCAATCTGTTTTTTACTTTTTGCAAATGCCGGCGGGTCAACCATAACTACATCGTATTTTTTCTGCTCATTAATCTCATTGCTTAGAAAATCAAAAACATCTTCCTCATAAAAGCTGAAATTTCCGTTGAGGTTATTCAGTTCGATATTTTTCTTTGTATTTTCAATTTCAGAAGCTGATGAATCGACAAAAGAAACCGAGGCGGCACCGGCTTTAGCAGCATGCATTCCGAATCCGCCTGAGTTGCAGAAAGCATCAATGACAGTCTTATCCTTCACAAATTTTTCAATGAAGAATCTGTTATCTCTTTGGTCAAAAAAGAATCCCGTCTTCTGCCCTGTTTCAAAATTTATGTTGAAACTAAGCGAGCCGTCCGAAATTATTTCGGATTTTCTTTCGCCAAGGTAAATTTCATCTTCTTCCGGCAATCCTTCCATCTTCCTGAAATACGGTTCATGCTTTGTAAAAATATTTTCAGCACCGAATTCTTCATGCAATATCTTTACGATTATCGAAATATTTTTCTGCATTCCGAAAGAATATACCTGAAGTACAAAAGTATTATTATACTTGTCAATGATAAGTCCGGGCAGGTAATCACTCTCGCTAAAAATCATACGGAAAGAGCTCAGACCGGGATAAAAAGTTTTTCTTAGCTCATACGCATTAAGAATTTTTTCTCTAAACAACGGATAAAGTTCTTCGACTTGATTATTGTTCAGCATTCTGACTGCGATTAGAGAGTTTTTGTTATAGAATCCGGTGCCAACAAGTGTTTCACTCGAATCAAAGACATCGATTAAATCACCATTCTCAGCGCTTCCGTTTATTCCATCAACTTCATTACTGAAAATCCAAAGATGACCGGACCTTAACCGCTTATCTTCCCTGCGTTTTAAAATTAACTTTGCATGCATTATGACTTCCCTTTAAATTCTTTATAAATAATTTTTAATAATTTTGGAAAAAGTTTTTTATTCAAAACAGTAAAAACTTACTCTCGAAATTTATTTCTTCTTAAGAAAACTTACCAGTGTATTTGAAGACCATAGAAATCCATTCATCCATGGATTTTTTCTCTTCAAATTGAAATCCGAGCGATGTATATTTTTTCATAATATCTTCCTCATCGGAGAAAAGCAAACCGGATAAGATGATAATTCCGCCGGGCTTTGCCTTTTCTTTTATTTCTGAAGATATGCTTAGAAGTATATTCTTCTGTATGTTTGCCGTAATCAAATCAAAATTATTTTCTTTGATGTCTTTTATTTCACCGAGTCTTACATCAATATTTGCAGCAGCAGAATTTACTTCGCAATTTTCTTTTGCATTTCCGAAGCACCATTCATCATTATCAACAGCAACTGCAGAGGCGGCTCCGAGCTTTACTGCCGCAATTGCAAGAACTCCGGTTCCGGATCCGACATCCAGCATCTTCATATCTTTCTTTACATATTTTTCAAGCAGCTGCATTACTAATTTTGTTGTTTGATGCTCACCGGTACCGAATGACATCTTCGGATCAATCGTAATAATAATTTGTCCGGGCTTTGCCGCATAATCTTTAAATGACGGCTTAATAACAAGTTTGTCGGAGACCTCAATTACATTTAACGATTTTTCCCACTCTTCGTTCCAGTTTTTATCTTCAACGTAATATTCTTCAACCGAAAAATTAAAAAGCATTTTTTCATCAACCAACCTTTGGAGCAGTGATTTTATATCATCCGGCTCAACCTGGCTTTTCTCGTCGGCAAAAATTTTTATGCAATTAACTTCTTCATTAACGCCGGTTATATCTAGTTCCCACATCAATCCGCTTATCAACTCAGGATTAAACGGCTCGGCGGTAATTGTAAATTCTTTGTAACGTTTCATGTGTAATTAATACTTTATCAAAATATTGCAAATCTTATCCTGTTCATCCCGGTAAATTTTCGGACTCTTTACATAACTCTGCACCAGCATTGAGAAAGCAATTTGATGTCCGTTCTCTGCAGTTAGATAACCAGAAAGACTGCTCACTCCGCTAAGTGATCCGGTTTTAGCATGGACATTATTATAACCAGGTGTGTTAATAAAACGATGACTCAATGTTCCATCAACTCCGGCAACCGGAAAATCATTATAAATTATTTTGTAAAGATCAGGACGGTCATAATAAAGATACCTCAAGACATGGACAATTAGATTTGCCGTAATCAAATTATAATGCGAAACTCCGGAACCATCGACTATTCTATAATCATTTGGGTTCATTCCGGCAGAAGTAATCAGACTGTCGACAAATTTGATTCCGTTCCTGGCAGTAGCAGGTTTACCAAAATACTTAGCAGCAATTGCCCGCAGAACCATTTCTGCACCGAGGTTATAGCTAACCTTGTCTGTATAATGAACGACGGATTCAAGACTATGTTCAACAATACAAATTTTAGCAAGATTGTTTCTGTCCGCTTTTTCAAATCTAATTTTACCTTCTGTTTTAATACCGTACTTGTTTAAATGTTCCTTCAGCAAATACATGAAATACAGTTGAGGATCATAAACATTAACGCTTAAAGTATCCTGAAGTGAATCTGGAATAAACTTATCGGGTACATTTCCGGTAATTATCAATGTATTTTTTCTATTGATCCAGTCCCGGTCTAAGTTAACAGTAGATGGGCTGTCGGCAGGAACCGTATTTGTTAAATTTTCTATCTTAAAAAAACCGGTTTTGGGAGCCAAAGATATTTTTGCTTTCTCTCCGATTTTTCCAGGTTTTACAACTGCACCGATTGAGTTTTCATTTATTTCCAAAGCACAAATGTATGGCTGATCGGTTGAAGGATCGTCGTTCCACATCCAGCCGTCGCCCCAAAATAATGAATCCATCATAGATACATCGCCGTAAAGGCTTCCGGTTATTTTTTTGATGCCTAATGATTTTATTGCTAATGCAATAGAGTCTAAATCCCTGACTGAAAAAACGGGATCACAGCCGCCGACAACGTAAATATCTCCGTGTAAAATTCCCTTTCTTATTTCACCGGAATAAAAAACAGATGTTTTAAAATTGTAGCTTGGTTCAAGATATTTTAATCCGGCAGAAGTCGTCAATATTTTCAGATTTGAAGCCGGACGAAACAATAGCTTATCGTGTTTGCTGTACAATTCTTTTTTTGCAGTTAAATCATAAACATCGATCCCCATCAAAGTTGATTCAAAATTCTTTCCTGCTAGAACTGAATCGATTTCAGATTTAACAGTGCTTAGATTTGTTTGAGGGAAAGCCTGGATGAAATTGAAAAATAGAAAAATTGATAGAAAAAACTTCATAACTTTTTATCTTTTATTTTTTAGAAATATTGTCTCACTCTAAACTCGGCACCGATTTTTTCTTCGACCACTTTTCGTGCCCGCTCAATATTAATTTCTTTCATTGCAATAACGGTCATTACAACTTTCTCGCAATAGTTTTTCGCTTCCTTGGCGAAGTTAATCATCTCGTTGAATGAATCCGTACCAAGCCCAACTATCTCGGAATACTGTCTCGGATCGGCAGAATTAAAGCTGATCGATACGACATCAATTAAGCCGCTAAGCTCAGGAACTATATCGCGCTTGTTGATAAGGCAGCCATGACCGTTTGTAATCAGTCTTGTCCGTCCTTCGTTTTCTTTAACATACCTTGCAACTTTTTTTACAACATCCCAGCGGATTGTCGGTTCGCCATAGCCGCAGAATACAATTTCTTTATATTGTTTCGGATCGCCGATTTCTTTAATGTACACCTCAGGCTCGGGTTCTTCGCTTTTAGTCATGCTCAGGTTATAGCCGCTGATGACCGCATCTTCTTTCCTATCGCAGAACTCGCATTTTGCATCGCAGCGGTTGGTTACATTAACATAGAGCGCGTCACCGATTCTGTATGTAAAGCTTGTCCCCGGCTTCGAGCCAATGCCGAACATTCTAAATACATTGTACGAAGTTACGCGTGCAACATCTTCAACTTTTAGATGATGGATTTCTGCAATTGTTTCTGCAACAATCTTAACATAAGAAGGCTCGTTTCTTTTACCGCGGTGCGGCTCCGGAGTCATGAACGGCGAATCGGTTTCAAGCATTATACTTTCGAGACTTAATTTCGAAAGGACCTCACGAAGCTCGTCGGACTTTTTGAAAGTAATATTACCTGTAAATGAAATGAAGTGATTCAGCTTTACCAGTTCTCTTGCCTGCTCAAATGTTCCGCTGAAGCAATGGAACTGCGCCTTTAATCCGGTATCCTGATAGCTGCGAATAATTGCCATCATATCTTCATCGGATTCCCGGTTATGAATAATTACCGGTTTATTTATTTTCAAAGCAAGATCAAGCTGCGCTTTAAATGCTTCGATTTGTTTATCCTTGGGAGAAAAATCGTAGAAATAATCCAGACCAATTTCACCTATCCCAACAACTTTAGGATGTGAAGCCAGCATCTCAATCTTTTCAATTAAGGTATTATCCCAATCTTTAGTTTCATGCGGATGAACACCTACTGCACCGAAAATAAAATCATACTTTTCAATCAGTTCGATTACTTTTCCGGATGTTTCCAAGTCAGTTGCCGGAACAATAATATAATCGATGCCGGACTGCTTTGCGTTTTCAATTACCGCATCCAGGTCTTCACTAAAATTTGGATAAAACAAGTGTGCGTGTGTATCTATAAACATTTTCGATTCTTTCTCCCCTACTTAATCAGTCGGGTCAATTATTTAAATTTCATACAAAATTAATATTTGGTAATTTAAAACAAAAATTCCATGCTCAGAGAATAATTTCTTATCGGGGCAAGATTAGCGATAAGTTCAACATAATTATAATTGAAAACGTTATTAACATTAAAGAATACTTTTGCCGGAATTCCAAAATGATTTAGGTTGTAGGAAGCCCTCAAATCAAGCACCTGAATATCAACTCTCTTGGTGCCGTCTTTTACAACACCTAAGGTTACAAGTTCAAAATCCATTTCTTCAACTTTACTTGAGTAACGGAAATCTGCTCCGAAATCAAAATTGTCGATGGAATAATCTACGCTTGCTAAAGCCATATTTCTTGGTCTGTATTTGAGCGGCTGATTAAGCTGAAGATCTCTTGCCCAGAGATAAGTATAATTCAACGAAAACTTCAAGCGGTTATCAAGAAAAGAATAATTAGAATTGAATTCGAGACCTTGAATCCGGGCTCTGGTTACATTTTCGAAATGAACAAAGCCGTCTGCCGGATCAACCGTCGGTTCGATGAAATCGTAATATTCATTATCAAAAACTGCTGCATCAAAGTTGATATAATTTGTAAGCTGATAATTCGCGCCTATTTCAAATGTCCAGTTGGATTCAGGTTTAAGATTTGGATTTGGTCTTATGGTAATGCCGCCGGTTGAAGTCGAAGTGTAAGCTTCTGCAAGAGTCGGCGCTCTAAAGCCTGTACCGAATGAAGACCTAAGCGATAACCGGTTTGACATTCTATAATTTAATCCAACTTTTGGCGAAAGCGCACTTACTCCGATTTGATTGCTAAGCTTGCTGTAGTCATATCTGATTCCGAAAGTAGTTGAAAGAGGAAAATGAAACTTGTAATCTGCCTGAGAATAAATTCCGAATCCATTTGCTGTTTGGTTGCTAAAAATATTTGATGTAACATTATCTGCGGTAGCTTCAATTCCGGAGACCAGAATAAAATTATTAAAAAGATTTGCATTTGTCTGAACTTCAAGCCTGTAAAGATTTGATAAAGAATTATTTTGAGCAGAGGTCTGGTCAGCCCAATCATTCCTATAATAACTCCCTCGAATATTTAAGAAGAAGTTATTGCTTAAGACATCTTTATAAATCGCGCCGAACATATATCTTCCCGAAGTAACCGATTCACCCTGGTCGGCATCCGGCGGAACTAATGCATTGCGGGAATTCTTCCAGTAAAGAAAAGTACCGTCATGCTGATTCATTGAGTTAGCTAAAAACGTCAAAGAAGATGAAGAAGAAAAATCATAAACACCTTTTAGGAAGCCGATGTATCTTGTATAATATCCGCTCTGTTTGTAGCTCATATCGGAAAGCCTGGTTAATGAAACTGAAAGTCCTAAATTCCCGAATCTTTGCGAATGAGCAGCAGTTAATCCGGTGAACGTTCTCAATTCATTTGACCAATTCCAGATGCTGTAGGACGGCTTATCGTAAGCTCCAACGCTTGTTTTAATATAAGTAACAGGCTTTGCTGGTATTGGCTTTGTAATAACATTTATTACTCCGCCAATGGCTGATGAGCCGTAAAGTGAACTGGAAGCTCCTTTAATAACTTCGACTCTTTCAATTTCGGGAGTAGGAATTATTTCCCAAATAATTTCACCTGTATCGCCGGTGTAATAAGGAATGCCGTCAATTGCCAGAAGCACTCTGGTGCCGGCACCTCTGCTGTAACCGCTTGAGCCGCGGATGCTGATTTGATCATCAATCATGTTTACGCCTGGTACATAACGCATTGCGTCTTCAAGATCGTTTATATCTTTTTTCTCAAACAAGTCAGCATGAATGATACTTGCACTTACCGGCAAATCTGCAAGTCGCTGAGCATACTTGCTGGCAGTAACAACAACCTGCTGCGATTCTATAGGCTGCTGCAGAAGTACAACATTTAATTTAAGAGGCTTGTCTTTCAAATCTAGATTTGAAATGTTTTTCGTCTTATAACCAATGCTTGAAAATTCGAGAGAATAATTTCCAGGTTTCAGGCTTCCGATAAAATATTTTCCGTCAACACCGGAGGCAGCACCAAGGTTGGTTCCGATTACTTTTACATTCACTCCGGGTAAAGGATTGTTTGTTGAGTCGGTAACTAATCCGCTTATATAAAGGCTTTGTGCAAGCACCGGCAGTGCAGCGAATATCAAAATAAAAAAAATATTTTTGATGAAGATAGGTTTAGCAGTAAGCAAGGTCATCAATTTCCTCCCGGAGGCTGAACCGGCGGCTTTTTAAAATCGCAAGTAATATTTACACCTGTTACAAAGGAGTTTGAAGGAATCGTCAATTTGCCCGGCTGAGTTGTATCACCGTTCGCATAATAAACTCCGACTACATTCCAATCTGCACGGTTGATAGAAAGAGTATCTTTTTTAGATTGTGCAATTGCAACATAGGAATAAGTTCCGGCAGTAATTGGAATAATTCCGGAATCTACTGCAGTCGAAAATGAAAATTCATTTATATTATTTGGTATTGGATGGCTGATATAGCCGACGTTAAAAATATTAAAGGATGCCGATGAAGTTAAAGGATCCTTAAAAACTACCAGAAGAGTCCACTTTACATCAGGAGACCATTCTCCTTTAAAAGTAATTGTTCCGCTGAATCCGGCTGTTTGATTTTCTTCCGCAGAAGTAGCTGGAGTAATGCCCGGATTACAGCCGACAGCAAACATTATTGGCAGAAGCAGAATTATTAGGTATTGTAAAAATTTTTTCACGTAAAAAATATAAACAGGCGCCTTCAATTATCAAAAAGATTTGTTGGAGGATAGAAAGTTAAAGGTATAAGAGATAAAAAATTCCCTTATACCTTTATACCGTAATCCCACGATTATTCTTCAAGCGTAGAAATATTACCGGGATCCTGACCGAGTGCTTTCGCTTTAAGTACACGGCGCATAATTTTTCCGCTTCGTGTCTTCGGCAAGGAATCCACAAACTCTACACTTTCCGGCTTTGCAATAGGACCTACTTCATGCCCGACATGCAGCCGCAGTTCTTCTGCAAGCTTATCGCTCTTCTCAAATCCTGCTTTAAGAATTACGTATGTAAAGATTGCATTGCCTTTTACATCATGCGGAAGACCGATTGCAGCAGCTTCTGCAACTGCGTGATGGCTCACCAGTGCACTTTCTATTTCTGCTGTTCCTAATCTATAACCGGATACTTTTATTACATCATCAACTCTGCCGATAACCCAGTAGTAACCATCTTCATCGCGCCTTGCGGAGTCGCCTGTTAAATAATATCCCGGGAACCTGCTCCAGTATTGCTTTACGTATCTATCGGGGTCATTATATAAAGTTCTTATCATTGCAGGCCAGGGTGTTTTAATAACAAGATAACCTTCTTCATTCGCCTTAACCGGATTTCCATTCTCATCAAGAATATCCATTTTTAATCCGGGGAAAGGCTTAGTACCTGAACCAGGTTTCAATGGAACGCAGGGCATCGGTGTAATCATGAACATTCCTGTTTCTGTCTGCCACCAGGTATCCATAATCGGGCATTTCTCTTTCCCGATTACCCGGTGGTACCACTTCCATGCTTCCGGATTTATCGGCTCGCCAACACTGCCAAGTATTCTAAGAGAAGACAAATCATGTCTGTTCGGCCAGGCTTCGCCGTAGCGCATCAATCCTCTTATTGCAGTTGGTGCGGTATATAAAATATTTATTCCGTATTTCTCAATCATCTGCCACCAGCGGTTGGGATACGGATGAGTCGGCGCGCCTTCATACATAAACGAAGTAGCGCCGTTTAAAAGCGGTCCATAGACAATATAACTATGTCCGGTAATCCAGCCGGGGTCTGCCGCGCACCAGTAACGGTCATCTTCGTGAATATCAAATACATATTTTAATGTAGAATACGTTCCGACCATATATCCGCCGTGAGTATGAAGTATTGCTTTTGGTTTGCCGGTAGTTCCCGAAGTATAAAGAATGAAAAGCGGGTCCTCTGCATCCATTACCTCAATATTGCAGTGGCTGTTTGCTATGGGCAGGTTCATTAATTCGTGATACCACATGTCTCTGCCTGCTTCCATGTTAACAGGCTCGCCGGTACGCTTTACAACCAGAACGCTTTCTACTGTGGCAGCGCGCTGCAATGCTTCATCAGCAATCTTCTTAAGCTGAACTACTTTGCCTCTCTGATAAGATCCGTCCGCAACAATTAAAACTTTCGACTGGCTGTCTTCCAATCTTTCATGAAGCGACTCAACAGAAAAGCCGCCGTAAACAACCGAATGTATTGCGCCAATCCTTGCGCAAGCCAGCATTCCGATTGCAAGCTCCGGAATTCTTCCCATGTAAAGCGTTACTCTATCGCCTTTCTGAACGCCAAGGCTTTTAAGTACGTTGGCAAATCTGCAGGTCTCTCTTCTTAAAGAAAAATATGAGAACGATCTGAACTCACCGTTCTCCCCTTCCCAGATCAATGCAAGCTTATTGCGGCGGAAAGTTTCTACGTGAACATCAAGACAGTTGTAAGCTATGTTTGTCTTTCCCCCGGTGAACCATTTGTAAAAAGGTTTTTGAGAATCATCCAGTACTTTATTCCACTTCTTAAACCAGTGAAGCTCTTTAGCTTCCTTTGCCCAGAAGCCTTCAAGGTCTTCTTCTGCTGCTCTGTAAATTTCATCGCACTTTGCATGCGCATGTTTTATAACTTCACTTGACGGATAGAATACTTCTCCAGTAAGATTTTGCTCAGACATTATAGTCTCCCAACGATTTTAAATAATTTATGATGTAAGATTAATTAAAAGTCCAGATTAGATCCGTAGAATTAAGAACGCGGGTTTGAAATTAAAACTTGTAAACGATATAATCAACATTAGTGAACAATATTTTGCGGTAAAACAAAAATTATTTTTTATCATTGCATCAAACAAAGAACAATTTTCTCTTAACTTTTAGGAAGCAAAAACAGAAATGATTAAAAACCGGAAGCACGTAGACTAAGGAGACTAAAAGCAAAAGGTATAGGATATGAAACCGGCTGCCCTTATGCCGCATATCCTATACCTTGTAAATTTTTATTCAGCCTTACTATGCCTCTTCTGTTTTAGCATTCTGCTGCGGTTTAGAGGATTTGGATTTAAATAAGAAGCCGATAATTGCGAGTATTACAACACCGATAATAACATACAGCCAAATCATATTGCTTGAACCAACGGAGTTTTGCCATTGTGTAATCTTTGCTTCAATAGCGCCGAGATTTCCTTCGCTGAGTTGATTATTGGAAGTAAGGTACGGCACCCAATCCGGCTTTATGCTTCCGTTCCAAACGGTATCCGCAAATACTTTGTAAGCTTTTTTGGAATCGCTTCCGCTTGCGTCCTTCATCTCAGTATCAATATATGAAGTGAGCGTTTGTGTAAATTCATTTTCGTTTGAGAAGCTGTTTAAGGCAACACCATGATCGACAAACTTTTGCCGTATTGAACTCCAAGCCTGCTGATTTATCGCCTTCTTCCAAGAAGAAAATGCGGAATCAAGTTCCTTTGCATTTTTAACTTCCTGTTTCCTTGCAGAGAATATCTTTATTATTTCCGGTCCGGATTTATTCCACATTGTCTCAAGACTGCTTTCCTGATTCCTGATAGTATTCAAATCTTGAGGATTGAGCGTGGTAACCTGCAGGAACTTAATATTATCATCAATCGATCTTCTTAAATTAGAAATAAGATCTTCCCGTCTTGCTCTTGAATAGATTTTTTCTTTTTCGCTTGAAGACAGTTCTCCATTCTTTTCATAAGACGGCGGAAGCAGGCTGCCGAGCATAGAGCCGATTAGCCTATCCCGTCTTAGCAGCAAATACCTTAAGTCACGTATAGTCCTTTCAAGCTTGGCAACATCCTTCTTGTTTTGTTCTTGAATCTGTTCAATCTGATTTAGCAGAGAAGCATTCTGAGCATTAAGGGTGTCAATTTGAGTTTGCATTTGAGCAACTTTTGTTTGCAGATTGGATACCTGGCTAAAGTCTTCCTGTCTTAAAGATAAATCATCATTCAGTTTTTGAATAGAGCCGTTAAAGTTATCCGGATAGAGACTTTTATCAAGCAAATCCTTATGATCGAGAAAGCTTGCCTGCAGTTGATTTATCTGAGACTGAATTGTATCTATATCCGTAAGAGTTTGAGCATTTCTAATCGACTGCTCGATTTGCTTTTCCTGGGATTTGAATTTCTGAACTATCTGAAAATCCTGCTGGGCAAAGCTTAGGCTGCTAAGCAAGATTAAAAAAGAAACAGAAGCTGCAAATAAAATAATCTTTTTCATTATTTGCCCTCCTGCTTTACGATGCCTTTTTCGGTAAGATTAAGTTTCTGATCACTATTCTGCCCGTATACAAGTTCGATATAGGGAGTTCTTTGATTGAAGGCTGGATTATCAACGCCTGTTTTTTTCGAGATTTCAATTGTCTTATCCAGGCTAAAGCCGCCGTCTTTAACATTGAACACGTAAACGTTCTTAAAATTATTAGCTACCATAAAATAATAACCTTTCATGTTTCTGATAACCCTAATTGGTTCATTCTGGTAGGCAGTTGAGTCGCCGGTTTCCTTAAAGAACAACGGCTTAACATTAAAGCTGATAGAGTAACGCTGAATATTTACGTTACCATTATCATCGGCTTTTAATACGGACTCAACGGGCCAGGAGAAATCCGCCGGCTTCAAAACAAGAGAAGTACATGACGCAAACAGCACAAACGCCAGCGGAACGAGATACTTAATCACTTTCATCTAACCTCCAATAATTAGTTTATGTATGATACCACTATTTAGTTCCTACTTAGTAGTTAATAAAGAACGTTTCAATGTAACTCATCAAGCCTTTTACTACAATAATCTTGCTC